>JAUJMB010000319.1 GCA_030447045.1 Rubrobacteraceae bacterium
CGGCGGTCTCTATCTCCTGGCCGGTCATGAGGAACCCGCCGTCGCCGCAGAGCGCCACGACGGCGCTCTGCGGGGAGGCGAGCTTCGCCCCGACGGCGCCGGGCACGCCGTAGCCCATGGCGCCGTTGGCCGCCGCGACCTGGGTGCGCGGGTGGTTGTGGCGCCAGTAGCGGTGCAGGAAGACCGAGAAGTTGCCCGCGTCGTTCGCCAGAAGCGCGTCCGCCGGCAGGACCCGCCGGAGGGCGCCGACGACCTCGGCCGGGTCCACGCCCGCCTCCGAGCGGCCCTCCGGCACCTCGCTGAACCGCAGGTAGGCCGCGTGGGCGGCCGTCCAGTCGCGTTCGATAGCCTCGGCAGGGGCGCGCCGGGTAAAGGCTTCGAGGGCGGCGCCGGCGTCGGAGACGATGCCCACCTCGACCGGAACGGTGGCGCCGACCTCGTCCGGGTCCGTGTCCACCTGGACGACGGCCTGGTCCGCGCGCGGGAGGCCGTAGGTCTGGGTGGTGACCTCGCCCAGCCGGGAGCCGACCACGACGATAAGGTCGGCCTCCCCGAGTGGTTCGAGCACCTCGGGGCGGGCAGCGAGGGTCAGGTGGCCGAGGTAGAGCGGGTGCTCGTTGGGGAAGACGTCCTGGCGGCGGAAGGCGGCGTAGACCCCGCAGCCGAAGGCCTCGGCGAACCGGACGAGGGCGTCGCGGGCGTGCCGGGCGCCGCCGCCGGCGATCACCACGGGGCGTTTCGCCGCGGCCAGCCTGCGCGCGACGCCTTCGACGTCCCCGGGATGGGGCACCGAGCGGGGCCTGCCCGCCGAGAGCCGCGACCCCCTGTCCTCGACCTCCTCGCCCAGGATGTCCGCGGGGAGGGCGAGCATGACGGGCCCTGGGCGCCCGGAGGTCGAGACCCTCACGGCGCGGGCGACGAGCTCGGGGAGGCGGTCGGCGCGGTGGACGGTCGTGGCCCACTTCGTTATGGGAGCGTAGAAAGCGGGGAGGTCGACCTCCTGAAACGCCTCCCGGTCGAGAAAGTCCGTCTCGACCTGCCCCAGCAGGACCACCATCGGCGTCGAGTCCTGCATCGCCGTGTGCACGCCGATGGCGAGGTTGGAGGCCCCCACCCCCCGCGTGGCCATGGCGACGGCCGGCCCGCCCGTGACCTTGGCCTCGGCCTCGGCCATAAAGGAGGCCCCGGACTCGTGGCGGGTCGAGACGAGCGAGGTCTCGGGGTGGCGCTCGGCGGCGTCCAGGATCTCGAGAAAGCTCTCCCCCGGCACGGTGTAGAAGCGCCGCACCCCGGCCCGCGCCAGCACGTCCACCGCCAGGTGGCCCGCCTTCGCCCTCTCACCCATACTGCCTCCTCCAGAGTACCGCCCGGCCCTACGTCTATCCTACACGCCGGCCGGGCGGCGGTGGAGGGTGTAGAGTAAGTCGATGGCCGAGGTCGTGGTGATCGGGTGCGGGGTCATAGGGCTCTCCACCGCCGTCCGCCTGCGCGAGTCTGGCCTGGACGCCCGCATCGTCGCCGCGGCCCCGCCGGAGGGGACCACCTCGGCGGTCGCCGCCGCGGTCTGGTACCCGTACAGGGCCTACCCGGAGAGGGACGTCCTGCGGTGGGGCCGCCACACCTTCGGGGTGTTCGAGGGGCTCGCCGCCGAGCCCAAGACGGGCGTGCGGATGCGCGAGGGCCTGGAGCTCAGGCGCGAGCGGGCCGGGGACCCGTGGTGGGCGGAGGCCGTCCCGGGCGTCCGGCGCTGCACCGGGGAAGAGCTGCCGCCGGGCTACGGCGAGGGCCACGCCTTCGTCGTGCCGGTCGTCGAGATGCCCGTCTACCTGCGCTACCTGATGGACCGCTTCGCCGCGGCGGGCGGGACGGTAGAGCGGCGCGTCGTCGCCCGTCCGGACGAGTTCGCGGACGAGGCCTCGGTGGTCGTGAACTGCGCCGGGCTCGGCGCGAGGGGCCTCGTCGGGGACGACACGATGGCGCCGATACGGGGCCAGGTCGTGCGCGTGCGGAACCCCGGCCTGGACCGCTTCTTTCTGGACGAGGACGACCCCGAGGGCGTTACCTACATCATCCCCCGCTCGCGAGATTGCGTCCTGGGCGGCACCGCCGAGGAGGGCGACTGGGGCACCGAGCCCGACCCGGGCACCGCGGCCGCCATCCTGCGCCGCTGCTCGGCCCTGGAGCCCCGCCTCGCCGGCGCCGAGGTGCTCGGGCACGGGGTCGGCCTCAGGCCGGGGCGTCCCGAGGTACGGCTGGAGCGCGAGGCCGGCGACGGCCAACCCCTCCTCGTGCACAACTACGGCCACGGCGGCTCCGGCGTCACGCTCTCGTGGGGCTGCGCCGAGGAGGCGCTGCGGCTCGTACGCGAGTCGCCCGGTCCCTAGA
>JAUJMB010000320.1 GCA_030447045.1 Rubrobacteraceae bacterium
CCAAGCCATCGTAGACCCGAT
Organism: Rubrobacteraceae bacterium; assembly: GCA_030447045.1. The sequence continues at coordinate 22 of JAUJMB010000320.1, forward strand.
CCTGAGCTGGAAGTGAGCAGCCTGACCGCTTCTAGGAGGACGCCACCGGCCACCGCCTAAGCTCCCCCGTCCCGGCCCAAGCCGCTACAGTGTATGCACTACTTTCCTTCGTAACGACCGGTTCAGTTACGGCTGTCCGCCTTACCGGGGCAACTCCAGTACGGGCCCGTTGCTGCTAGAGGACGAGGTCGATCAGGTAGGGGCCCTCGGAGCGCAAGCCGGCGTCGAGTTGGCGGCTGAACTCCTCCATGGTCGCAGCGCGGCCTGCTTCCACTCCCATGCCGCGGGCGAGGGAGACCCAGTCGAGCGCAGGGCGGTCGAGCTCCATCATGGCGTGGGCGGTGCGCCCGGCGCTGCTGGCTCCGACGTTCGCCAGCTCTCCCTTGAGGATGGCGTAGGAGCGGTTGTTCAGGATGACGGTGGTGACGTCGAGGCTTTCGCGAGCCTGCGTCCACAGGGCTTGCACCGTGTACATGGCACTTCCGTCGGCCTGCAGGCAGACCACCTTGCGGTCCGGGCAGGCGACGGCCGCGCCGGTGGCGAGAGGCGGCCCGATGCCTATGGCGCCGCCGGTGATCTGCAGGTAGTCGTGCGGGGCCGCGCCCCGCGTCCGCGACATGAATGCCGCAGCGGCGGTGAGCGCCTCATCCACGACGATCGCGTTCTCCGGCAGCAATGCCGCAACCGCGATGGCGGCTGCGTCGGGGGAGACTGCGCCGCTGGGAGGGGAGGCTATGTCCGGTTGTTGAACCGGTGCGTTCTCTCGCGCGTCGAGCTCGTCGGCGAGTGCTTCCAGCGCACGAAGGACGTCCTCGTCGGGGGTGGCGAGGGGGTGGATCTCGCACTGCGGCGGGCTTAACGCGCTGGGCTTGTCGGGGTAGGCGAAGAAGGCGACGGGTGCTTTGGCCCCGATCAGTACTAGATGACTCGTGCCGGATAGGGTCTTGATGGCCGCGTCGACCGGGTAGGGGAGGAAGTCGACGGGTATCCGTCCTGCCCCACGCTCCACCCGGGCGTTGTGGGTCTGGGCGATGAGCCGAGCTCCGGTCTTCGCGGAGATCCGCCCCGCCAGCGTCAGGCCCGGTTCGCGCAGGGCGGGACCGCCTAGAAACAGAACCGTGGTCTCGCCGGAGCGCAGGGCTTGTGCGGCCTCGGAGATCGCCTCGGGTGCCACCTCTGCACGGGTCTTCACGGGTGGTAGCGGCGCCGGCCCGTCGGCTTCGCCCCAGGAGGTGTCGGCGGGCAGTATCAGGGTGGCTACCCGTCCCGGCGGGGCCATCGCTTCGGCTATCGCCGTGGCGGCGTCTTGCGCTATCGAGTGGCTGTCCTTCGAGGTCAGCACCCAGTCCGAGAAGGGCCTGGCGACGCCCTCGACGTCGGAGGTGAGCGGCGCGTCGAACTCCTTGTGGTAGGTCGCGTGGTCCCCGACTATGTTGACCAGTGGGGTGTTCGCGCGCCGCGCGTTGTGGACGTTTGCGAGGCCGTTTGCGAGCCCTGGACCGAGGTGCAGCAGGGTAGAGGCCGGCTTGTCCGCCATGCGCGCGTAGCCGTCGGCCGCGCCGGTGACCACGCCCTCGAACAGACCGAGAACGCAGCGCACGCCCCCGACCCGATCCAGAGCCGCGACGAAATGCATCTCCGAGGTGCCGGGGTTGGCGAAACAAACCTCGATACCGGCCCCGGTCAATGTCCTGACCAAACTCTCCGCCCCGTTCATGCCCTCGCTCCCCCTTCGCGTGCCGGTCTCCAAGGCATGATCGCACGAATTCGATCCCCGAACCTCGTCACCGTAACGGTGCAACTTCAGGCAAGCGATAGCTCTACGCTGGTAGGACGGGCTGGGTTGGACCCGCCTATCGTTGGCGAGCGGGGGGAGCTTTGGGGAGCTCCTCCCGGCGTCCCGGACGAGGAGGCTTCCCGCCGCTAAACGAAGGTCACAGGGGCCGCGGCGCCCCGGTGCCTAACGTACCCGGAAGCGCCAGCCCCGCCACGCATCCTCGCCGACGGGAGCGAACGGCACCCTGCGGCCGGCTCGGGTCTCGGCCTCCAAGCGCCGGCACCGATACTCGCCGGGCATCGCCCCGTGGGGAACGACCGCGGAGAGGGTTACCCTGCTGATCAAGTCGTCACCGTCCCCCGGGGAGTAGCGACGTTGAAGGGGTGTCGGGAGGAGGCGACCACGGAGGGTTATGTCTCCGGGCGTGCGGCCCTCGTCCTCCGAATCGTCCATCTCGAAGACGGCGAACACCTCCTCGATGCCCATTCGGTGACGCAGGGAGCCCATCTCGATCCCTATGAGATCCCCCGTCACGAACGCGGGCCCGACCGGCACCTCTCTGGTACGCTCTTCCATCGACCGATCC
>JAUJMB010000321.1 GCA_030447045.1 Rubrobacteraceae bacterium
CCACCCACGCCGCCGAGGAGCCCGCCGCCCAGGACATCGTGGTCACGATGACCTCATCGAAGGAGCCGGTGCTGCACGGCGAGTGGCTCAGGCCCGGGACGCACGTAAACGCCGCAGGGTCCAACTTCCTGTTCAAGGCCGAGATCGACCGCGAGGTCGTCAAGCGGGCCGCCTTTGTCTGCGCCGACTCGCGCGAGGAGCTCGGCCTCGAAGCCGGGGACCTCATGCCGGCCCTGGAGACCGGCGCCCTGCTCCCCGAGGCCGTCTACGAACTAGGCCAGGTGATCGCCGGACACGTACCGGGCCGGCGCAGTTCGCAGGACATAACCCTCTTCGCCAGCCAGGGCCTCGCCCTCGAGGACCTCGCCGCAGCCCGCGTCGTCTACGACCGCGCCGTCGAGCGGGGCGTCGGCCAGAAGCTAGATTTCTAGGGAAGGCTTCAGGTCTCAGGGGCGCGTGTACGAAGAGGCTCCCGACTTCGCGCCCCTGAAGCCTGAGAGCCTCCAGAGGAGGCGGCCTGAAACCTGAAGCCTATTCTCGGGGCGCGGCGGTGGACTCCCGAACGACGAGCCGGGTCCGCAGCGTTTTCGGGGCCTCCGGCTCCTCCCCGGCGAGCCTGGCGACGAGGAGCCTCCCCGCAAGGAGCCCCTTCTCGACGTGGTCCTGGTGGACGGTGGTCAGCGGCGGGTTGGAGCGGGCGGCCTCGGGGACGTCGTCGAAGCCGACGACGGAGAGGTCGCCCGGCACGGAGAGGCCCATCTCCGTAGCGGCCTCTATCGCGCCGAACGCGAGCTGGTCGCTGGTCGCGAGCACCGCGGTCGGGCGCGGGTCCATCCCGAGCAGGACCTTGACGGCGTTAGCGCCCTCCTCGGGGAGGTTCTCGGGGCACTCGTAAACGGGGACGGCCTCCCACGGTACGCCCGCGCTCTCTACGGCCTTCCTGTACCCGTCGAGCCTGAGGCGGGTGGATCTGAACGCCGTCTGCGCCTGTCGCTCTGGGCCCGCGAGCCCGCCGACGGGTTGCGGGGCGAGCTCGAAGGAGACGACCGCGATGCGCCGGTGGCCGAGTTCCACGAGGTGCTCGGCGGCGGCTCGGGCGCCGCCCTCGTCGTCGACGCCCACGCGGGACATGCCCTCAGCAAAAACCTCAGGCGGGTCGTCTACGAGCACGGCCGGCAGCCGCCGGTCTCGGACGGCCCCGATCATGCGGTCGCCCTCGGCCATGCAGTAGACGACGAAGCCGTCGACCGCGGCCGCCCTCACGGCCTCCGGGTCGTGGCGGCCCGAGATGGACCCGGGCACGAGCAACAGCCCGAGCCCGGCCTCCTCTGCGGCCCTGGAGACGCCCTCGAAGAAGAGCACCGCCGCGGGGTCCGCGAAGGCGTAGGAGAGCCTGTCCGCGTAGAGGACGCCGATGGCCCCCGCCCGCCCGCGCCTCAAACCCCTCGCCGTCGGGTCCGGCCCAGCGTAACCGAGCCGCCGCGCCGCCTCCATGACCCTCTCGCGCACCTCCTCGGAGAGCTGATCCGGCCGGTTGTACGCGTTCGACACCGTCGCCGGAGACACCCCGACCTCGGCCGCCACCTCCTTCAAGGTGGCCCGCCGCCTCCCGTCCCCCGCTCTCGCCTTGACGCCCATCGGACCCGTATGATACCCTTTCTGAAACGATTAAGTAAAACGATTCAGAAGGGTGGTGAGGCGTGGTCGGTTTGATGGACGTGCGGGAGCAGGTAGACCTGGACTACGCCCGCGCCCACCGCAGGGCGCTGGTCGGCAGGTTTGTGGCATGGATCAGAAGACGTTGCGCGGCGTTGTGCGCCTTCGAGGAGGCGCGGCGGGAGCAGGGGGCGGAGAACCGGCGTTACCTCGGCCACAGGACCGTTGAGGTTGGGCGGGTGATCGGCAGCGTGGGCCGATGGCGGGAGTTCGATGGGGGGTTCATGCCCACGCGGGCCAGCGCGGGGCGGTGGAAGAGGGTCGATCTCGCGTTCCGGATGGGCCGGGATCTCCCGCCGGTCGTGCTGTACAAGCTTGGCGACGACTACTACGTCGTCGACGGCAACCACCGCGTGAGCGTCGCGCGGTTCGAGGGCGTGGAGATGATCGACGCCGAGGTCACCGAGTTCTTCCCCCGGCAGGCCAAGGCCCCGCAAGTCGCCCGGTGACGGGAGGACCCGCGCCGGAGCTCCGGCGCGCCAGGCGGGCCGTGCTCGCCGTCTTCGCCCTCAACGGGTTCGTGCTCGGGGGCTGGTTCGTCAGGATACCGGCGGTGCAGGACCGGCTGGGAATCGGGGAGGGGCTGCTCGGGGTCGCGCTGCTGGGGGCGGCGGTCGGGGCGCTCCTCTCGATGACGGTGACGGGGGCCCTGATCTCGCGCCTCG
>JAUJMB010000322.1 GCA_030447045.1 Rubrobacteraceae bacterium
GCCGCCACGCCGCTCGTGACGCCGGGGACCACCTCGAAGGGGATGCCGGCCTCTATAAGCTCCAGCGCCTCCTCGCCGCCCCGGCCGAAGATGTAGGGGTCGCCGCCCTTGAGGCGGACCGCCGTCTTTCCCGAACGTCCGAGCTCGACGAGGACGCGGTTGATCTCCTCCTGCTTCATCGCCTGGTCGTCGCCCGGCTTCTTGCCGACGTAGATCATCTCGGCGCCCGGCTTTGCGTGCGCCAGCAGCGACTCCGGCGCCAGGCGGTCGTAGACGACGGCGTCGGCCCTCTCCATGCACCGGACGCCTTTGACCGTAAAGAGGCCGGGGTCCCCGGGACCCGAGCCGACGAGGTAGATCACGGGCTCCTCACCTGCCGGATCTCCGCGAGCACGAGCCCCGCACCCTGCCCCAGCAGGTCCCGCGCCAGACGCTCCCCAACGTCCACGGGATCGTCGCCCACGGCTTCTCCTTCGTACACCAGCGCCCCGTCGGGCGAGGCAACGAGTCCTTTGAGGTGGACCTCGCCCCCTTCGAAGGCGCCCAAAGCGCCCACGGGAACCCGGCAGCCGCCCTCGAGCGCCCGCAGCAGCGCGCGCTCGGCGAGCGCCGTCTTCTCGCCCGCCTCGTCGTTGAGGGCCTCGCGAACGACGCCCCGCAGCGGGTGGTCTTCGAGGGTGGCGGCGGCGAGGAAGCCCTGGCCCACGGCCGGCAGCATCAGGTCCGCCGGGAGGACGGCATGCGGTATCTCCTGGGCGAGGCCGAGGCGCTCGAGGCCGGCGCGGGCGAGGACTATGGCGTCGGCGTCGCCCTCGCGCATCTTGCGCACCCGCGTCTCGACGTTGCCCCGGATCTCTACGATGTGGAGGTCCGGGCGCCGGTGCAGGAGCTGCGCCCTGCGCCTGAGGCTGCCCGTCGCGACGGTGGCGCCGTCTGGCAGGCCGTCCAGGTCCGTGCCGCTTTCGGAGACGAGGACGTCCAAGGGGTCGTGGCGGGAGGTGATCGCCGCGAGGACGATGCCCCGCGGAAGCTCCGTGGGCACGTCCTTGAGCGAGTGAACGGCGAGGTCGATCTCGCCTGCGAGCAGGGCCTCGTCGAGCTGGCGGGTAAAGACGTCCCGCCGGTCGATCACCGAGAGTGGGGTCTCGGGCAGATGGTCGCTCGTGGTCCGCACGACGCGCACCTCGACGTCCAGGCCCTCCGCCCTGAGCCTCTCGGCGCAGGTCTCGGACTGGGTGAGGGCGAGCCTGGATCCGCGGGTGCCGAGGACGAGGGAGCTGGTGGGGCTCACGGGGTGTTCTTCGGGCCGGAGCGGTGGAGCTCCACTTCCAGTCCCTCGAGGGCCAGGAGCCGGCGGCGGACCTCGGCGCTGCCCAGGGGGTGCCCGGCCTCGCCGAGGGCCTTTATCTCGCTTATCGGGCCGTGCAGGAGCTTGTTGACGAGGGAGTGGCTCATGCGCTCGACGGCCTCGGCCTCGGCCGGGGAGAGGTCCATGCGCCTCAGCGCCCGGGAGAGCTCGTGGCGCCGGATCTTCTCGGCCCCGTCCCTGAGCTCCTTTATGAGGGGGACGACGTGGAGCGTGCTGACCCAGCCCATGAACTCCTCGACGTTGGGCCCGATCATGGCCTCCCCCGCCTCCGCCGCCTCGCGCCGCCCGTCGGCGTTGCGCTCGACCACGGCCTGCAGGTCGTCTATGTCGTACACGAACGTCCGCTCCAGCGCCTGAACCGTCGGGTCCACGTCCCTGGGCACCGCGATGTCCACGAAGAACAGGGGATCGGTCCTGTGCTCCAGCGCGGCCGCCACCACGTCCCGGCCCACCAACCAATCGCCGGACCCGGTCGAGCTCACGACCACGTCGGCCCGCCGCAGCTCCGCCCCCAGGTCCTCGAAGCCCACCGCGGTGCCGCCGATCCGGTCCGCCAGCCGGCGCGCCCGCTCGGGGGTGCGGTTGGCAATGGCGAGGCCCGTGACGCCCCGCCCCTTTAGCTGCTTGACGACGAGCTCGCTCATGTCCCCCGCACCGAGCACCAGGGCCCTCCGGCCCCGCAGGGACCCGAAGACCCCCTCGGCGAGCTTGACCGCCACGTGCGGCACCGAGAGGGAGCTGTCTCCGACGCCGGTCCGCGTGCGCACGTCCTTCCCTACGCGCAGCGAGGTGTGGAAGAGCCGGTTCAGGACGGGGCCCGTGCAGCGCTCCTCGGTGGCCGAGCGGTACGCCTCCCTGACCTGGCCGAGTATCTGGGCCTCCCCGACGACCATCGAGTCCAGCGACGACGCGACCCGGTAGAGGTGCCGCACCGCCTCGTCGTCCGTGAGCCAGTAGGTGTCCCCGTCGAGCGAGG
>JAUJMB010000323.1 GCA_030447045.1 Rubrobacteraceae bacterium
GCATACGAGCCGGGAGGAGACTTTGAGCGGTTACGAGCATCTCGCGGTAGAGACCGAAGGGCGGGTGGCCAGGATCTCGCTGTCCCGGCCGGGGGCGCACAACGCCCTCGACGGCGCCCTGATCCGGGAGCTGACGCGGGCCTTCGATGGCCTGGCGGAGAGCGAGGGCGTGCGCGTCGTGGTGCTGACCGGGGAGGGGCCGTCGTTCTGCGCCGGGGCCGACGTCGGCTACATGCGGGACACGGCGGACCTCTCCTACGAGCAGAACCTGGAGGACGCCAGGCGACTCGGGGCCATGTTCCGGGCGGTGGACGAGTGCCCGAAACCGGTGGTGGCCAAGGTGCGGGGGGCGGCGGTGGGCGGCGGGGCGGGGCTCGTGGCGGCGGCGGACGTCGTCGTGGCCGACGAGGGCGCGCGGTTCGCCTTCTCGGAGGTGCGGCTCGGCATCGCCCCCGCCACCATAGCGCCCCACGTTCTGCGCAAGATCGGCCCTTCCCACGCCCGCTCCCTGTTCCTGACGGGCGAACGCTTCGGGACGGCGCGGGCGCGGGAGATAGGGCTCGTCCACGAGTCCGTACCGTCGGACGAGCTGGATGCCGCGGTGGAGGAGGCGGTGGGTCGGTTGCTGCGGGGCGGCCCGCACGCCCAGGCCGCGGTAAAGGCGCTGCTGCGGCAACTGGAGACCGTGGAGCCGATGGACGCGCCCGGCCTGATGTCCCGCCTGATAAGCGAGCTCAGGAGCGGCGAGGAAGGCCAGGAGGGGCTGGCGGCCTTTCTGGAGAAGCGTGAACCACGGTGGACGGACGGCGCGTGACGTTCCGGAAGGTCCTTATCGCCACACCTCCACGCGACCATCGACGGATCCCACACCTCGGCCCGCGTCTTTTTTGCCGGAGGTTCGGTGACCGTCCTCCGCGGCGGCGGGGAGCACAGGTTCACGAAGCCGCCGCCCCCAGCGTCGAAGACGCGGCCCCGGGGTCGGGCGCCGCGGGCCTGACCTCGCCGATGCCGGGCACGGTCGTCCGGGTGCTCGTCGCCGAAGGGGACAGCGTCGAGGAGGGCCAACTCCTGCTGGTCCTCAAAGCCATGAAGATGGAGCAGCCCTTCGCCGCCCCGTACGCCGGCAGGGTAAGGTCCCTGCCCTTCGGCGAGGGCTCGCTGGTCCCCGCCGCCGGCGCCGTGCTCGTGGAGCTGGAAGGGACGCCGGCGGGGGAGGGGCGGTGAGCCCGACCGCCCAAGGTCCGAGCACGAGAAACCGAAGGTTCCCGCGCCCGTATCGGTAGGCAGAAGAACACTTGACGCAAACTCGCTGGATCGCTAGCTTGTATACAGTGGAAGGGGTTGGAGAAGGCGTGGGGAAGGGCGAGCGGAAGTCCGGTTCGTCGCGGGTCTTCGAGAGGTTGAGGCGGGCTATTCTGGAGGGGGAGTACGCGCCCAACGAGCGTCTGGTCGAGGAGCAGCTCGCGGAGAGGTTGCGGGTTAGTAGGACCCCGATCCGGCAGGCGCTGACGATGCTCGAGGCCGAGGGGCTCGTCGAGATCGAGCCGAACAAGGGGGCCGCGGTGCGGTCCTTCAGCGTGCAGGACGTGTGGGAGATCTACGACCTGCGCGCCGTTCTCGAGGGCCACGCCGCGCGGCGGGCGGCGACGCGGATAGGCCGGGAGGAGCTCGACCGGCTGTGGGGGCTCGCGCGGGAGATGGAGGGCAAGGACCGCGAAGGGTTCCTGAGCCACGAGGAGGAGATCCGGTGGCTCGTCGGCGCCAACGGCGAGTTCCACGGCATCGTCGCCGCCGCCGGGCGAAACCCCCGCCTCGAGCAGCTCATCCGGCGCACCGTGCAGGTACCGCTCGTCTTCAAGGCGTTCTACTGGTACACGCCCCACGAGCACGTCATCTCCAACCACTACCACCGCCAGATCGCCGGCGCCCTGGAGGCCGGCGACGCGGAGAGGGCCGAGATCGTGATGCGCGAGCACGTCTACGAGGGCAGGGACTTCGTCATAAGGGCCCTAAAGGAGGACACGGATGCCTGAGGGGGACGGATCGGCCGGCGTCTTCCCCGTCGGGGGCGCGCGACCACGCGTGGGAAGGGCCGCCTGGTGTACGTCGAGGTAGTGGACGTCGGCCCCCGCGACGGACTGCAGAACGAGGACAAGACGCTGGCGCCTGAAGTCCGGGCCGAACTCTGCGACCGGCTCGCCGCCGCGGGGCTCCCGCGCGTCGAGGCGGCGAGCTTCGTCAACCCGAAGAGGGTCCCCCAGATGGCCGGCGCCGAGGAGGTGATGGACGGCCTGAACCGCCGCGAGGGCACGGTCTACGCCGGGCTCGTCCTTAACGAGAGGGGC
>JAUJMB010000324.1 GCA_030447045.1 Rubrobacteraceae bacterium
CGTCACCGCAAGGCCTACTCTTTGAGGAAGGGGAGACCGTTGTCTACATCAACCACAAACCCTCCGACCTTAACTATTGCCATCAGCCGGTGAGTAGGATACCCCACCCCGGCGGGGACGGTGCTAAGGTGGCGGCATGAGCCCAGAGCACCACGGACCTCGGAAGGAGGATCGGCCGCCCGGTTGACCGTGGATCGACCTCACCCGGTTGCCGGAGAACGAGACGGTCTTGCCTTCCCCCGCAGAGAGCATTACGCTCCCATCATCGGCTGCCACGACGATCCTCCCTGCTGCCCCAGCGGGGCGTATCCGGACGCCCCACCATGATGCCGCCCCGCCAAGCCCGGCGCATGGCTCTTAGGGACGAAGTTCGCGGAACGCCCCTTCCACACACTCCGGTGAATAGCAGCCGTGGTTGAAGTCAAGCCTTAAGAGCGGTCTGGCTCATGAAGTCCGTTGCCCCCGCGTGCTCCGACGGTGGCAGGAAACCTCCCGCCGGTTCCGCCCTCTGCGGACGGGGCCTCGCGTAAGCCCTTCCGATCCTCCTTGGCACCGAGGAGCGCCTGGTGCGAACGCCCGAAGACGGCTAGAGTACCGGGCATGGAGGGAGACGGCACGGTCGAGCTGCTCGGAAGGCGCGTCCGGCTGGTCGACCTGAGCCATCCCGTGGGCCCCACCCCGAGCGAACCGACCCCGCCCCGCGTCGAGCGCATAACCCACGAGGCGGGGTCCGAGCTGTGGGAGCACCTGTTCGGCATCCCCCCTTCCGCGTTGCCTTCGGGCCTCGGGTTCGCCGGCGAGGTCGCCGAGCTCTCGACCCACGCCGGCACGCACCTCGACGCGCCCTGGCACTACGCCCCCACCTCCGAGGGCGAGCCGGCGCCGACCATAGACGAGGTGCCCCTGGGCTGGTGCGCGGGCCCGGCGGTCGTGGTGGACGTCTCGGACCTGCCCACGGGCCACCTGGTGACCCCGGAGGAGATCGACGGGCGGCTCGACTCCTTAGGCCACGGGCTCTCCGCGGGGGAGATCGTGCTCTTCCGCACCGGGGCGGACGCCCACTGGGGAACGGAGGGGTACTTCTCCTACGGCTGCGGACTGGGCCGCGAGGCAGTGTTGGGCCTGGTCGGGCGGGGCGTGCGGGTGATGGGGACCGACGCGTGGAGCCTGGACAGGCCCTACCCCTTGATCGGCCGGGAGTGGCGAGTGAGGCGCGACCCCTCCCTGCTGTGGCCGGCGCACTACGCCGGGATGGAGCGCCGCTACTGCCACCTGGAGAAGCTCGCCAACCTAGCGGAGTTGCCGCCGGTGGGCGCGACGCTGTTGTGCATGCCGGTGAGAGTGGAGGGCGGCAGCGGCGCGTGGGTTCGGGCCGTGGGGATCGTGCCCGCGGCGCCTGGGTGACGCACGGCTCGCTGAGGTCCGCGGGTCTATGCTGACCATGCCCCGGGCGCTGCTCGACGAGGTCGTCGCCTACGCCCTGGAGGGAGCCCCGAACGAGGTCTGCGGCTGGCTCGCCGGAAAGTGGGATAGGATCGAGCGCTTCTACCCGGTGCGGAACGTCGCCCAAGAGCCGGAGGCCGGGTTCGAGATGCACCTCGAGCAGCAACTCCTCGCCATGAAGGAGATACTGGGTACGGGCTTGGAGCTCACCGCCACCTTCCACTCCCACCCCCGTACCCCTCCCGAACCTTCTTCCCTCGACCTCGCGCTGGCGGCCTACCCCGATTCCGCGCACCTGATCGTCTCTTTGGCGAAGGCCGAACCCGAAGTTCGCTGCTACAGGATCGACGAAAGAGGATCCATCCCCATGGAGCTGACGGTTCGGTAGCCAGAGAGGCTTGAGCGGTCGCACGGCATCGCGACGGTTTTTTCTGCCACCGTCGGAGCACGCGGGGGCAACCGATTTCATGAGGTGGTCTGTTGAGAGGCCTCGCGCCGGCGGTCGAGCCCTCTACTTCGCCCCCGCAGCGAGGCGGCTCGCGTCCCAGGGGGCTCGGTTCCTCAGCACCGCGCCCACGATGGCGAGCAGCTTCCTCATGCAGGCCGTGAGCGCCACCTTCTTCGGCTTGCCCGTCGCCACGAGGCGTCCGTAAAAGCTCCTGATGGCCGGGTTGGAGCGCGTGGCCGACAGCGTCGCCATATAGAGGGTCTTCCTGATCGCCGAGCGCCCTCCCCACACGGTGCGTATGCCGCACAGGGTGCCGGAGTCGCGGTTGAGCGGCGCAACCCCGACCAGGGCTGCGAGCTTCCTTCGGTCGAGGTGCTCGAGCTCGGGCAGCTCCGCGAGCAGCGTGGCCGAGAGCGTGGGGCCGACCCCGGGGACGCTCATGAGGAGGGCCG
>JAUJMB010000058.1 GCA_030447045.1 Rubrobacteraceae bacterium
TAGTTCGTGATTGCGGACCAGCACGGTGGTCTTCCCTGGTCCCTGGAAGGCGGCCATGCCATCATGTTCACCCGGCACCGGCGCGCCGTTGGACAACGTAGCGTCCTGCCCGGAGATGATGCGGTACTGAAACCCTTTCGGAAGATCTACTAGCCCGCCGGGATCTGGTCCCAGATCCCCGTAGCCCGGCTTCTTCGCCGTTCTTGCCAGTGCTCCTTGGCCGGTCGCCAGGAGCGTCGCCGCCCCGAGTCCGCCAATGGCGAGAAAGGTCCTCCGGCTTATGCGACGGCCATCATTGTAGGTGCCGTCCAAGTTCTCCTCCGTATCCGGGCAGGGGTTAGCGACTTTGAGGGCCAAGTGGAGAGGGTCCCGAGATTTATTCGGCCCGGCTTGGGACCTTGCATCGACGTCAGTAGGCCCAAACGTGGTCCGTTGTCACGCTTCTTGCGAGCTAGATTAGACCTTCGGCGAGTACCGCCAACACCCCGACGATCAACGCTCCCCAGAATAAGATGGGCCACGCAGCGCTTCTCTTGTCTTCTGCCCCGGTCAAGATAAGGTACATGGCCACCGCGAACCCCACCTGTGAGAGCATAAACCAGTAGCGGCCGAAGAGCGCGCTCGCGATGGCTGAGATCAGAAAGCATACGAACGCCGCGATCAAGAACGTGCTCGATGAGAAGCGCCGTCGGTCCACTTGCGTCTTCTCCCCTCGGTATAGGCCACTGCTCTCGTAGGCTGATGTTACCGGACGCGTTCAGCAATCTTCTATGGTTCGCTGCAGTAAAACGGCGCAATCCGACACTCAAGAACCCCGGGAGCCAGACGTCTGGCTCCCGGGGTAGCCCTCCGTTACTCACGCTCATTCGGTGCCTCAGCCGCATGGGTTCCTGCAACAGCGCCTGATGCCGATGGGACATCCTACAAGCGCGCACGCCAGGCATGCGCCGCATGCCCACTTCGCCGGGGTCGCGATGCAAGCGGCGCACGTAGCGCCGCAGCCTACGCAGGTTGAGGCCACGGTGGCAACGCATCCCCATCTCCATCTGCAGCACCCGCACCCGCGTCCAAGAGACTTAGACGAGCTGGCCGCGTCGACAACGGCGCTGCGTCGCCTGCCGTTGACGCTTGTGGCCTCTTTCCAGATCTCCTCGCCCGTCTCGTAACCGAAGAGGGTCGCCTCTGAAGTGTAGTTTCCGATTGGACGATCGGCCGCATAATGGACGAGAACCTTTCCGTCGGGCGTGCTCCAGGAGACGGCGGTCAAAATCGTGCCGTCCCCGAGCTTGTGGCGAACCGCGAAGGCATTCTCGTCTGGGAGGCGCCGGCCCTTCCAGATGTTCCGAACGTCGGAGCTTGCCGCAGCCGAACGCAACGCTTCTCGTCGAGTTGCGCCGTGCAAGCGCTCTTGAGACCGAAAACGTACCCTCTCGAGCGGATGTGTCCATCCCCTGAGTGACGCCTCTTTGGCGAAAGCTTCTGGCCCAGACAAGATAGAAGCGGCAATCAGGACGCCGCCCACGCCCTTCAAGAAGCCAGCACGCGATAAGCGGCCGGCCAGCTTCGTGGCGATGCCGGTCTCTGGTATGGGCACGGCGTCGAGTTCACCCAACACCTGCATTACTCGCCATGTCGTGGCAGTCCCAAGGATGCGGGCCATGTGTGCCGCCATCCTCCAGCCGGTCCACGCCTGAACCTTGCCACCGCCGACCTCAACCAGGGTTGGCGCCCAGGGGGCGTCCTCTCCGAAAAATTCCCTGCGCCAGTGTCCCATCATGGGATCACTCAGGCTGCGGATCTCCAGCTTGTCGCCGACCGCTTCCTCGATACTTTTCGCCAGACCACTGCACGTCATGCACCCGGCGTCGAAGCCGAGCACCAGCCTGCGTGCGTCGCCGGTCTGGTTGTTCGTCCCTTCCACGTCTCCCGCTCCTCTCCGGTGTTCGCCTGTGACGGTACGAACATCGGATGGGGTGGGAGGGAGCTTTAGTGGGTTGGTTGTTCCTCTGCGGGGTGGGTTTGGGCGGCTAGACCGGCTGCTGGGTTGGCCGGATCAGGATCTCGTTGACGCTTACCCGCTCCGGCTGCGTAACGGCGTAGACGATGGCGTTGGCTATGTCTTCGGCCTGGAGTATCTCCAGGTTCAACAGGCCGCCCAGGGCCTCCCTGGCATCCTCGTCGGTGATGTGGTCGGTGAGCTCCGTGGCGACGGCGCCGGGCTCGACGATGGTCACGCGGATGTTGTCCTCGAGCAGCTCCTGGCGTAGGCCTTCGGAGATGGCGCCGACGGCGAACTTGGTGCCGGCGTAGACGCCGCTGGAGTCGCGGGTCACCTTGCGGCCGGCGACGCTGGAGACGTTGACGAGGTGGCCGCCACCCTGACGCTTCATCGTCTCGATGGCGGCGTCGGTGGCGTAGAGGAGGCCGAGGACGTTGACGTCGAACATGCGGCGCCACTCGTCGGAGAGGCCCTTGCCGACGGTCGAGAGGAGCATGACGCCCGCGTTGTTGACGAGGATGTCCACGCGGCCTAACTCTTCCTCGGCTCTCCGGATCAGGCCGTGCGCCTGCGCCTCGTCGGTGACGTCGCACGCCGCCGCGAGCACCCTGCCGCCGCCCTCCTCTATCCGCCTCGTCAGCTCCGCGAGCCGGTCCTCCCGCCGGGCCGCTACAACCACCGAGGCGCCCTCTGCTGCGAGGGCTTCGGCCGTCGCCTCGCCGATGCCGCTGGAAGCGCCCGTTACCACAGCTACCTTGCCGTCGAGTTTCGGCATACGTGAACCTTTCTTCGGGTTTGCCTGGCCGTCCTCCGGACGCCTACGCCACCGCGCTCTGCTGTGCTGGTCCCCCGTCTTCGCGGTGCCCGGTGAGGCGGAGGTAGGCGAGGGTCCAGTAGGAGTGGAAGAACGCGCCGGTGGCGCCGGAGGCGGCGAGGAGGATGGGCAGCAGGATCACGCCGGCCACGATGCCCGTTACGACGGCGGCCGTGGACATCTCCGCGAAGCCCAGGAGTATGGTCGGGAGGAAGAGGACGAGGCCGACGATGCCGAGCGCCAGCACGACGGCTATGGTGACCCCGATCCCGAGCAGCAAATTTATGAGCCAGAGGAGCAGGCTCCTGCCGACGTCGCGGCGGAAGATCCCGTACCCGCCGCCGAAGGACGCGAAGATGCCGGCCCGGCGAACCACGATCTCCCTCAGGGCGTACTGCCCGACGATGGAGAGGGGGATGAAGACCACGATCAGGGCCACGAGGCCGAGGAGTCCCGCCAGCACCGCGACGATCACCCTGGCGGCGACGGACTGCGTGGCGGCGAAGGTCACCCCCACCAGCAGCGCGAGGGGCACCCCGATGGCGACGAGCAGCCCGAGCGTTATGAGGAAGTACACGACGTAGTACCCGAGCACGCGCCAGACGTTCCCGAGACCGGCCCGCCAGCCCGACCCGAACCGGCGCCCCTCGCCCCGGTCTATGGCGGCCACGTTCTCGGCCAGGGCGCCCTGCGAGATCAGGGTCAGCGCTATGAACAACAGCACGATCAGGCCGATCGCGACAAAGAGCGCGACGAGCAGTGCCACGTTGTCGAAGAGACCGGGACCTACCTGCGCCGCGAGGCCCGGGGTGCCCGACTGCTCGGAGCCACCGCCGTCGAAGTTGCCGACCCCGGAAGGGACGTTGCCGCCGAAGCTCGAGCCCACGCCCCCGGCGAAGAAGCCGAAGAACCAGAGGTACTTGTTGCGCCAGGAGACCCTGAACGCGTCCCTTATGAGGTCGCCGTAGTTCACCGCCCGAGCACCCAGGTATCCTTCATCTTTCCCCCGCTGGAGATGTTGACCACGTGCTTGCCGGGGGCCGCCACCCGGCTCAAAGACCCCGGCACGGCCTCGACCACGCCGGGGTCCTCGGCGTCCGGCGCCAGCACGAGCACCCTGTAATCCGCGTAGGAGTCGCGCAGGAGGAAATCGTCGCCGGCTTCGCCCGTCTCGCAGAGGACGTGGGTGGAGAAGTCTATGGTCTCCTGGGCGACGTACTCGGCCGGGTTCTCCTCCACCATCCGGCGGAACTTCTCCACGCCTTCTCTGGTCTCCTCCGGCCCTATCATTACCTCCTTGCCGCCGTAGCCGCCCCGGCTCTTGACGACGAGCTCCGCGAAGTGGTCCATGACGTACCGGCGGTCCTCCTCCACCGCGAGCGACCAGGTGCGGGCGTTCTCTATCAGGGGCTCCTCGCCCAGGTAACGGCGGACCATCTCGGGGACGAAGACGCCTACGCCCTTGTCGTCTATCACCTCGGAGTTCGGGGCGAAGAGGACGTGGACGTTGCCCGTGAGGTGGCACTCCAGAAGCCCTGGCACCTCGGCATAGAGCGTGTCCTCGTCCACGCGCTCATAGATTACGTCTATGCGGCGGCCGGTCGGACGGTGGACGAGGAAACCCCCGTCGATCTCCAACTCCTTCGTCTCGGCCAGGATGGCACCCATCTCGTGGGCGTAGATGTGGTGGTCGAGGTAGAACTGGTCGGCCGGGCCGCTGGAGACGACGGCGAGCGTGGCCTCCGGTCCCTTTGGGGAGGCCGCCCGCAGCGAGTCCCCGAGCCGGGCGAGCCAGCCGTCGAGGGGGTAGACAGGGAGGCCCGTGTAGGTCTTGGGGAAGAAGATCTCCTCACCCATCCTCCGCCGCCGGGTCATGGCGGCGAGGCCGACGGGCATCTTGGCGTTCTCTTCTATTACGAGGTACTCCCAGCCGCCGGTCTGGCCCTCTCTCCTGCTCTCGACGGCGACGACGTCGAAGGCGATCTGGCGCACCGGCACCGGCCCGAAGCGGTTGGGCGTCCCCGTGTCGTAGAGGATGCTGCTCTCGAGTATCTCCTGGGGGACGATCTCCTCCCTGCCCGCCTCCAGGCGGCGGAGAAACTCGTTTATGGCCCGCAGGCGTTGCTCGAGGCCACTCCGGAGGCGGGTCCAGTCCGAGGCGGGGACGATGCGCGGGATCCAGTCCGTCGGGTGCGTCTTGTCCCCTTCCAGCACCCCGAAGGCGTGCTGCTCTTCGAGCAGGGCCTCGTGGGCGCGGCGCCGCTTCTCCTGCCACCGCGCGGGGCCCGTTCCCTCGAGCTCCTCGAAGAGGCCATCGTAGACCGGGCGCGGCCGTCCGTCCGGCCCGAAGACCTCGTTGGTGCCCGGTAGCGCGCGCTCGAACCTCACAAGACGGGGATTATACTAGTACCCTGGCCGGGCACGCTCTGCCCGGATGGGCGGAACGCAGGCGACGGGGGGAGCTTGACCGACAGCGGGGACAGCAGGAGGCCGGGCGAGGGCCTCGGGGGGCCGGGCGGTGAGAGGGGAGCCGGCCGCGAGCGGCAGGTAACGCTCCTCGCGGGCAGAGTCTCCTGCCTCGTCGGACTGCTATTAGGTATGGGCGGTATCGCCGCCGTCTTGTTCGGGGGTGGCGCCAACATCTCGCCCGGCGCCGTCGGCGCGGCTTTGGGCATCCTGGGCTACTTTCTCGGCTCCCGCAGGCTCGGCACCGCGACCGTCCTTATCTGCGTCGCGGCCCTCTTCTTTGGCCTCGCCGCCAGCCAGGGCCTCATCCCCGGCGTAGACGCCACAGACCGCGGCCTCCCCGCCAACGAGCCGGCGGTCGAGTAGGGGACGCGCCGAAAACCCGGCGTAGCCAGCATGCCGGCAAGCTCCTATACTGCGGGCAGGATGGAGAGGCTCAGGCTCACACCGCCGGGTGAGGGGCGGGCGCGGGGAGGCCGCGCCCGGCTGTACGTGCGCTGGATGCCCCACCTGGGCGCCGAGGCCGTCGCCCTCTACGAGCTGCTACGCATCCTGCCGGACGTCGGGCAAGACGCCGTCGAGGTCGAGGAACTGGCGGAGCTACTCCGCTCCACCCCGGAGGACGTCGAGGCGGCCCTCGAGGCCCTGGTCGGGGCCGGGTTCGTCGCCGAGCGGGATGGGTGGTTGGAGGTGGCCGAGCACCCGCCCTCGGGTGGGGCCCGCCCGAAATCTGGCCGGGTCGAGCCTCCCCGCGAGGTCGTCCACGAT
The DNA here is from genome assembly GCA_030447045.1 of Rubrobacteraceae bacterium. The sequence continues at coordinate 6,048 of JAUJMB010000058.1, forward strand.
GCCGTCCGCGAGAAGGCCGCGGCGCCGGTCCGGGACGTGCAGGTGATCCGGGCGGAGCCCGAGGGGGTCTCGGCCGACGACTACTTCCGGTTTATGGGGACCCTGCCGGCGCCGCACATCCTGGAGTTCCTCAACGGGTACTGCGGGCGGGACGGGCTCACGCCGGACGCGGTCAGGGAGGCGCTCAGGATCGCCAGCGAGCGCGACGCCAGGCGCGTCGGCTACGTCAGGAGCATCCTGGAGCGTTGGGTGGAGCGGGGCGTGAAGACCGTCGAGGACGTCGAGCGCTTCGAGCAGGACCGCAAGCTCAGGCTCGTCGAGGAGAGCGGGGCCGTGAAGGGCGGGGTGTTGAAGATCAGGGAAGGCGGAGGGGGGGTGAGGGGTGGAGCGGATAGACAATCTGCTGCCAGGCGCCGGGAAGGCTACGAGTGGCTCTTCGGGGAAGAGGGTTAAGCCCGCCGAGATACTCAGGCTGGACGACCAGATCTGCGCGCACTGCGGCCGCGAGCTGACCGCGGAGTGGGTCGAGTTCCCCCCCGCCCTCCAGAAGAAGTACGGCAAGGGCGGCGAGTGGTACTACCACCCCTGCACCCCCGAGTGCGAGGCGAAGAACGACCGCCGCGAGTGGGAGCTGATGCGCCGCAACGCCCGCGTCGGCGCCCTCAGGGAGAAGAGCGGACTCAGTAAGCGCATGAAGGGCTACACCCTCACAAGCTTCAAGCCCTACGTCAGCCCCGCCGCCGCCAGGGCCATGGAGAAGGTCCAGGAGTACCTCAAGGACTGGGAGGAGAACCGGAGCACCGGCCACGGCCTCTACTTTGTCGGCGACGTCGGGACCGGAAAGACGCACCTCGCGGTTGCCGTCATGAACGAGCTCATAGCGCGCAAGCGGGTGCCGGCGCTTTTCGTCACCGTGCCCGAGCTTCTGGACAACATGCGCGGGACCTACAACAACCCCGGGCGGGACATCGACGAGTGGATGGACTCCGTCAAGAACGCGGACCTGCTCCTCCTCGACGACCTCGGGGCCGAGCGGGCCAACGACTGGGTAAGGGAGCGCATCTTCGTCATCGTCAACCACCGCTACAGGGAGGAGCTGCCCACCATCTTCACCTCCAACACCGGGCCCAAGGACCTCGCCGCCCAGCTGGGCGAGAGGACGGCCAGCAGGATCATCTCGATGTGCGACTGGATCTCCCTCGAAGGCGAGGACTACCGCGAGGCCGAAGTGAGGCGCGGCCTGTGAGGGACGAGTTCATGATTACTAGGCAGGGCAAACAGTACGTCCTGTTCCAGGGCCTCTTGGACGAGGCCCACACCCAGGGCCTGCGCGGCATAGACACCGAGCTCCTCCAGGTCCCAAGCCCCGAGAACGGCAACGTCGCCATAGTGAAGGCCGTCTGCGAGATGGAGGACGGGCGGAAGTTCTCCGGCATAGGCGACGCCTCCCCGGACAACGTCGGGCGGAACATAGCCCCGCACGTCATCCGCATGGCCGAGACCCGCGCCAAGGCCAGAGCCCTGCGCGACGCGGTCAACGTCGGCGCCACCGCCCTTGAGGAGCTCTCCGAGGGCGACGACGCCCCGCCCGCGGGCACAAGCTACGGCAGGCCCTCCCAGCGCGGCTCCGATGGGGCCAGGTCCGGGGCCAGGCCGACGCCGATCCGGGGCGCCGGCCCCCGCCAGGACGGCCGCGGGGGCGAAGGCCAGGGCGAGCCACAGAGGGCCCGGCGGAGCCCGCCCGCCGCGGAGCCAGAGGATGCGGCCGGCAGCCCGAACGGCCAGGCCGAAGAGGAGGCACCTGCCCCGGCGGCCCGCAAAGGGGGGAGCAGGGCGGGGGCCAAGGCGCGCAAGAGCCAGGTGGACCTGCTCAGAACTTTGGCCGTCGAGTGGGCCGGCGACGGCGGCGTCGAGCGTCTGGAGGGCCGCGTCGGCAAGCCGCTCACCGACCTGACCCGCGCGGAGGCCGACGAGTGGATAGACCGCCTGACCCCCGACGGCCGCGAGTAACCGGGCAGAGTAGCTGGTCATCTGCGCCGCACCTCTCGCGGCGGATATGCTCTCACCATCGAGCTGCTTAAGAAGATCCCGCAAAGCGCCGTATACCCGCAAGAGCCGGAACGAGGCGGGAGGTCACGGCGAGAACCGTCCGGAAACCGCAGAGACCGCCAGGGACATACTGTCTTCGCGGCTTTTCGGGATCGTCCTGGGGGCATCTGCTCGCCGCCGTACTGCTCGTCCTGTCCCTGGCGGCCTGCCAGGGTCTCGGTCCGTCCGGCGGGGTCGACCCTCCGCCCTCCCGCTCCCTCTCCGTCAGCTTTATAGACGTCGGACAGGGCGACAGCGTGCTCGTGCAGGCCGGCGGGGAGGGCTACCTCATAGACGCCGGCAGGGCGGAGGAGGGCCCGAACATCGTGGACTTCCTGCGCGACCGGGGCGTGCGCGACCTCGACGGCATCATGGTCAGCAACCCGGACGCCGACCACATAGGCGGCTTTCTCGACGTCTTCGACGCCTTTCCCGTCGAGACCGTCTATCTCTCCGGCGACCCCAAGGGCACGCTCACCTTCAACACCTTCCTGCGCGCGGCCCGCGAGGAGGGCTCCGACACGGAGGTCGTGCG
>JAUJMB010000059.1 GCA_030447045.1 Rubrobacteraceae bacterium
TTCGTCCTGCGCGACAAGGAGTGGGCCGGCAGCGAGAAGAAGGTGAATTAGAGGCCCTTGCCGAAACTCCACATACTCAAGGTCTTCGTCGGGGAAGGCGAAACCGGCGGCAACCCGCTGGGCGTCTTCCTCGACGGTTCGGGGGTGCCGGAGCCGGACCGGCAGACGGTAGCCAGGGACCTCGGCTTCTCCGAGACGGTGTTCGTGGAGGACGCCGCGCGCGGAGCCTTGCGTATCTTCACGCCCGGGACAGAGCTGCCCTTCGCGGGGCACCCGCTCGTCGGCACGGCGTGGTTGTTGGCGCGGGAAGGGTTGGGGGTTCCGGTTCTCCGCCCGCCGGCCGGCGAGGTTCCCGTGAGGTTCGAGGGGGATCTCTCGTTTATCTCCGGGCGGCCCGAGTGGGCCCCAGAATTCGAGCACATCAGGCTAGACTCTCCTGCCGAGGTCGAGGCGCTGACGGGTCCGCCCGAAGGCCACGACCTTGCGGGGGTCTGGGCCTGGGAGGACGAGGCGGAGGGCCGCGTGCGGGCACGGGTTTTTCCCGTGCGACTAGGCATAGAAGAGGACGAGGCGACGGGGGCGCACGCGGTAAGGCTGGTGGCGCTACTGGGGCGCGAGGTGGAGATCCGGCAGGGCCTGGGATCCGTGATCCTCGCCAGCCCGAAGGACGACGGGAGCGTCGAGATCGGGGGGCGCACAGAGCAGGTCGAGGTACGCGACTACTAGGAGGACGCGCATGATCGAAGCCGAGAAGACCTACGAGCACGTCCTGGTCGAGAGGGACGGCCCCCTCGCCTACGTGACCATGAACCGGCCGAAGAGGCGGAACGCGCTCTCGGAGGACCACATGCTGGAGCTGATCGACTGCTTCGAGATTATAGGTCGGGAAAGAGAGTCCTCCGTCGTGATCCTGCGCGGCGAGGGGCCCGCTTTCTGCGCCGGCCACGACCTCTCCGAGATGGTAGGCCGCGACCCCGAGGCCTACCGGCGCATCTTCGACGTCTGCTGCAGGCTCATGGAGACCATCCAGGCCATCCCCCAGCCCGTCATAGCCCAGGTCCACGGGGTGGCGACCGCCGCCGGCTGCCAGCTCGCCGCCACCTGCGACCTCGTCGTCGCCTCGCACGAGGCGCGCTTCGCCACGCCCGGCGTCAAGATAGGCCTCTTCTGCTCTACCCCGATGGTCGCCCTCTCCCGCGCCGTCGGCCAGAAAAAAAGCATGGAGATGCTGCTCACGGGCGAATTTATCTCCGCCGACGAAGCCAGGGCTGAGGGCCTCGTCAACAGGGTGGTCCCGGCCGAGGAGCTAGAGCCCGAGACGCGCTCCCTGGCGGACAAGATCTCCGAGGCGAGCCCCCTCGTCGTGGGCGTCGGCAAGCAGGCGTTCTACAAGCAGCTGGAGATGCCGACCGAACAGGCCTACGCGTACACGAAGGAGGTAATGTCCTTCAACGCCACCTTCGCCGACGCCCAGGAGGGCATGTGCGCCTTTCTGGAGAAGCGCAAGCCAGAGTGGAAGGGCCGCTAGGCCGGTCATGACCGAGACCGTCACGCGGCCGGCCGAGGTACAGGAGAGAAAGACCGAGGGCCTCCCGCCGTACAACGTGGTGCTGCTCGACGACGACGACCACAGCTACGAGTACGTGATCCTGATGCTCAAGAGGGTCTTCGGCCATTCGGTAAACAAGGCCTACGAGATGGCGGTCGAGGTGGACACCGCGGGGAGGGTCGTGGTGCTCACCACCCACCTCGAGGAGGCCGAGCTCAAGCGCGACCAGATCCAAGCCTTCGGCCCGGATCCCCTCATCCCCCGCTGCAAGGGCTCCATGTCCGCCACCGTTGAACCGGCGTCCGGCTGACCTCAGTCCCCCGCGGGGGCGAGCCTGAAGATGCGGTCGTCGTCTTCGGCGGGCGTCCCGCGGCCGTCGCGGTTGCTGGTCGAGACCCAGAGCGAGCCGTCGGGGGCCTGGGCCACGTCCCTCACCCGGCCGACCTCGCCTTCGAGGAGACGCTCCCGGTCGGTGACGTCGCCCCGGTCGTCGAGCTCAAGCCTCCACAGGCTCTCGCCGCGCAGCGCCGTGACGAAGAGGTCGCCCTCCCACTGGGGGATGGCGCCGTCCACCAGGATCTCCGCGCCGCTCGGCGAGGCTTCGCTCGTCGGCCAGACCGTGATGGGGTCTACGAACCCCCGGCCCTCGCCGCCCTCCCCCTCGACCTCGGGCCAGCCGTAGTTCTCCCCGGCCTCGATGCGGTTCGCCTCGTCCCAGGTGTTCTGCCCGAACTCGCTCGCGTACAGTTGCCCCCGCGCGTCCCAGGCGAGGCCCTGCACGTTGCGATGGCCCAGGGAGTAGACGGGGCTGTTCGGGAAGGGGTTGTCTTCGGGTACCGAGCCGTCTGGAGCGATGCGCAGGATCTTGCCGCCGAGGGAGCCGCGGTCCTGGGAGTTCGCGGTTTCGCCGGCGTCGCCGGTGGTGACGTAGAGCATCCCGTCGGGCCCGAAACCTATCCTGCCCCCGTTGTGGTAGGAGTTGACGGGTATGCCGGTGAGCACGGGCTCGGGTTCCTCCCCGAGCCTGAACCGCACCACCCGGTTGTCCGACGCCGTCGTCGTGTAGGCGTAGACGTAGCGGTCCTCCTCGTACCGCGGCGAGACCGCGATGCCCAGCAGGCCGCCCTCCCCGACGCCCCCTTCCGGCAGCGTCTGCACCTCCCGCACCTCCCCCTCGGGGCTCACCCTGAGGATCCGCCCCGAGTCCCGCTCGGTGACCAGCGCGTCGCCGTCGGGCAGGAAGGCGAAGGACCACGGCACCCGCAGGCCCGTCGCCAGCGTGCTCACCCCCACTCTCGTCGAGGGGGAACCCTCCCCCCCGCCCTCTCCCGAGCCGGTCGTAGTAGCGTTTCCGGAGGCGGTTTCCTCCGGATCCTCTGTTCTTCCGGTCTCGATCGGCCCGGGGTTCTGTCCTTCGCCCCCCGACCCTCCGGTCGGGGCGCCGCAACCGGCAAGGGCCATCGTCAGCGCGGCGACGAACACGAGCGCCGTTACCCGAAACCTGCCCGCGTACTCCGCGCCCTGCATCAGATCAGCCCTCTCTCTAGCGATGAGACGAAGTGAGATTATAAAGGCGCCGCACCGACCTAGGGCTTCAGGAGCGTAAGCGCCCTCACCTCCTCGCTGGACAGGCGAAGCGCCGCGGCGGCGACGTTCTCTTCGAGGTGCGCGACGGATGAGGTGCCGGGGATCGGGAGCATGAGCGGGCTCTTCGCCAGCAGCCACGCGAGGGCGACCTGCGCGAAGGTGGCATTGTGACGGGCGCGGATCCCGTCGAGGGCGCCGCCGGGGCGCGCCAGCCTGCCGGTGGCGAGCGGCAGCCAGGGGATAAAGGCGATGCCCTCCCCCTCGCAGGCCCGCAGGACGGCCTCCGAGCGGCGGTCGTTGAGGTTGTAGCGGTTCTGGACGGAGACGATGGGAACGATCTTCCGTGCCTTCCCCAGTTGTTCGGCCGTCACGTTGGAGAGGCCGACGTGCCGGATCTTCCCCTCCTCGCGCAGCCGGGCGAGGGCCTCGATCGACCTCTCGAAGGGGACGCGGCTGTCCGGCCGGTGGAGCTGGTAGAGGTCTATGCGGTCGAGCTTCAGGCGGCGGAGGCTGCCCTCGCAGGCCTCGCGCAGGTGTCTGGGGCTGCCGTTCGTCCTCCAGCGGCCCGGCCCCTGCCGGGTGTAGCCGCCCTTCGTGGCGATGACGAGGTTCCCGGGGTAGGGGTGGAGGGCGGAGGAGATCCCACGCTCGCTTACCTCGGGCCCGTACGCGTCCGCCGTGTCTATAAAGTTCACGCCGAGCTCCACCGCCCGGCGCAGCACGCGCCCAGCGTTCTTCGGGTCATCCGGCTCGCCCCACACGCCAGGGCCGCAGAGCCGCATGGCCCCGAAGCCGAGCCGGCCGATGGTGAGGTCGCCCCCGAGGGTTAGCGTGCCGGCGGAACGGTTCCTGCTATCGGTTATCCGATGCCTCCTCTAGCTCTCTCCGGATGGCAGCATACCCGAGGGGGCGTCGGGGCCCACCGTCCTTTTGCTCTAGAATCACCGGCTGGGGGCGAGTAGAGAGGCGGTACCGGTAAGCGACAGCGCAGAGAGACCTTCGGCCGGCGGCGGTTTGAGGGCGCTCCTCGACGGGCGGCGCCCGCTTCTCGGCGCGGCTTTTCTTGGCGGGTACGCGTGGTCCACCTTCGCGCCGGGCTCGTTCGGCACGGCGCTCTTTCTGGGCCTGGGGGCTGTGCTTTTCGCGATCTCCGTGCCGTGGTCCAGCTCGTTCCACCGGGCGTTCGCGCTGGTCGCCCTCGTCGCGCTCGGGGCGACCGTGCTCACGGGGCGGTTCGCCGTCGGGGATTTCCTCGAAGGGATGCCGACGTATTTCGGGATCGTGGCGGTCCTGCTCGTGCTTAGCATCGCGGGGTACCCCATCCGGGCGGCGCGGTACGAGGCCCAGATACGGGCGCTCGTCTCGGCGCTCACGCGGCGCGGCGTCGGCGTGAGGGCGACGAGCGGGGTCTTGGGGCACGTGCTCGGCGCGGTGCTCGACGTCGGGGCCTTCGTCCTTATCGACGTGATCACGGGCAGCGCCGCCCCCAAGGCGCGCCCGGACGCCCTGAAGTGGGCCGGACGCGCCTTCTCCTTCGCCCCCCTCTGGACGAACCTCAACGTCTTTACCGCCACCACCATCGTCCTTACCGGGGTCTCCTACCCGGCCCTCCTCGCCGCCACGGTCCCCTTTATCCTGCTCGGCCTCGCGGGCACGGTCCTGGCCGCCCAGAGAGGGGAGAACGACGCGTCGAGCGTTCCCGGCGCCCCGCTCGACCGCGGGGCGGCGGCGGTCCTCCTCTACCCCGTCCTGCTCGTCGCGGCGGTCGCCGTCGTGAACGTGCTCTTCCCCCGCCTGACGCTCACGGCCGCCATCGCCGTCACGGTGGCCATCATAGTCATCCTGATCGCCGCCCTCGCCACCGCCCTGACCCGCCGGGCCTCCCCCCTCAGGCGCCTCGCCGACGAGACGCGCGGCTCGCTCTCCTCCTCCCACGCCGAGTTCGCCCTCTTCGGCTCCGCCGGCATCCTGGTGCTCTCTCTGCAGTCTTTGGGCGTGCTGGCGCCGCTTGGCACCCTCCTCTCGGCGCTGCCGGCCGTGCTCGTGGCGCCGGCGCTCCTGGTCCTGATGGCGGCGGGCTTCCTCGCCGGCATCCACGTCATCCCGATGGTCCTCCTCCTCGACGCCGCCTTCCCCCTGGACGCCGGCCCCTCCCCCGTCCTGTGGGCCGTCGCGATCCTGCTCGGCGCCCAGTCCACGCTCCTGCTCACCCCCTTCTCCAGCGCCGTCACCATGCTCTCCCGGCTGACGGGCCTGCACCCGCTGGAGGTGGGCCCGAAACGCAACTGGCGCTTCGGCCTCGCCGTCGGGGCCGGCGCGGTGCTCTACCTCGGCCTCCTGACCGCGCTGCTCCTGTAGCGCGCCCAAGGGCTCCCCCGCGGGGCCCTCGCAACGTTCGTGACGCGGACGCCGGGATCTTCTATAGTGCGTTGGCGTGGAAAGGGGCGCGGAGATGGAGCCTTTGACGCGAACCACCTCGACAGAGCCTAACCGTACACCTGTCCCTAAAAAAGACGAAGGGGTCCTGCGCGTCTCTTTGCTGGGGCGTTTCGAGGTCTCGGTGGGGTCCCGGATCGTCGGCGAGGAAGGGTGGCGGCTGCGCAAGGCGGCTGGCCTCGTCAAGCTGCTGGCGCTCGCGCCCTACCACCGCCTCCACCGCGAGCAGGCCATGGAGTTGCTCTGGCCGGACCTCGCCCCCAGGTCGGCGGCGAACAACCTCCACCAGACCCTCCACGCCGCCCGCCGCACCCTCGAGCCCGACGCCGCGGACTTCCGGTACCTGACCCTGCGCGACGAGCTGCTGTTCTTGTGCCCGGACGGCGCCCTACGGGTGGACGTGGACGCCTTCGAGGGCGCCGCAGCGGAGGCCCGCCGGTCGGGGGAGCCCGCCCTTTACCGGAGGGCCCTGGAGCTCTACGCCGGGGACCTGCTGCCCCGGGACCGCTACGAGGAGTGGGCGGAGGAGCGGCGGGCGGGGTTGCACCAGACGTATTTGGCCCTGCTCTCGGAGCTGGCGGCACTCTACGAGGAACGGGGCGACTTCGACCGGGCCATCGAGGCCCTGCAGAGGGTGGTCTCCGGCGACCCCGCGCACGAGGAGGCGCACGTGGGCCTGATGCGGGCCTACGCGGGGTCGGGCCGCCGCCACCAGGCCCTCAGGCAGTACGGGCGGCTGCAGGAGGCGCTGCGGCGGGAGCTCGGCGTGGCGCCCCGGGAGGCCAGCCGGCGGGCCTACGAGGACATCCTGGCGGGGCGCGTGCCCGAGAGGGTGCCGCCGTCCGTCGGCCCGGGGCGTGCCGCGCGGGAGATCCGCGGGCACAACTTGCCGGGCTCCCTGACCAGCTTCGTCGGGCGGGAGCGAGAGAGGGAGGAGGTGGGGAGGCTGCTCCGCACCGCCCGCCTGCTAACCCTGACGGGCCCCGGTGGTTGCGGCAAGACCAGGCTCTCCCTGGAGGTCGCGGGGGACCTCGCCGACGCCTACCCGGACGGCGTGCGGCTGGCCGAGTTGGCACCCCTGGCCGACCCCGGGTCGGTGCCGCAGGCGGTGGCCGACGCGCTCTCGGCGCGCGAGCAACCAGGGACCTCGCCCGCCGAGGCGATCTCGCGCGCCCTGAGCGGCAAGGAGATGCTGCTCGTGCTGGACAACTGCGAGCACCTGGTGGAGGCTGCCGCCAGGCTCGCCGAGACGCTCCTCGTGGGCTGCCCCGGCCTGCGGATACTGGCCACCAGCAGGGAGGCCCTCGGGGTGGCCGGAGAGGCGATCCTGCAGGTGCCGCCGCTCTCCGGGCCGGCCCCGGGCGGGCGGCTCTCGGCCGAAGAGCTCGAGGGGTACGAGTCGGTGCGGTTGTTTGTACAGCGGGCGCGCTACCGCAACCCCGCCTTCGTGCTCACCCCGCAGAACGCTGGGTCCGTGGCCGAGATCTGCGCGAGGCTCGAGAGCCTCCCGCTCGCCATAGAGCTGGCGGCCGCCAGGGTGGGCCTCTCCGTCGAGCAGGTCGCCGAGAGGCTCGACAACGCCCTGGGCCTGCTGACCACGGGGCCAAGGACCACCACCCCGCGTCAACGGACCCTGCGCGGGGCGCTCGACTGGAGCTACGACCTGCTCTGCGACCCCGAGCGGGCGCTGTTGCGGCGCCTCTCGGTGTTCGCCGGCGGCTGGACGCTCGAGGCGGCGGAGGTCGTCGGTCCCGACGGCGAGGTCGAGGCCGGGGACGTCCTCGACGTTCTCTCGCAGCTCGTGGAAAAGTCCCTCGTCGTGGCGCAGGCCGTCGGGGAGGGCGTCGTGCGCTACAGGATGCTCGAGCCCGTGCGCCAGTACGCCGACGAGAGGCTCGCGCAGGACGACGAGCGCGAGGGGGCGAGGCGCCGGCACGCCGGCTGGTGTCTCTCGTTCGTCGAGGAGGCGGAGGCGGGGCTGCGGGGGCCGGATCAAGCCTCCTGGGTCGAGCGGACCAACCGGGAGAACGCCAACGTGCAGGCAGCTCTCGGCTGGTCGCTCGACGCCGATCCTGAGACGGCGCTGCGGCTGGCCGCGATGATGGGCTACTTCTGGTACCGCTACGGCCGCATAGCCGAGGGGCACCGCTGGCTCGAAGCGGTGCTCGCGCACACCGAGGGTTTCGAGACCTCCACCAGGGCCAGGGTGCTCAGGTTCGCCGGCGTCCTCTCCGAGGAGAGCGGCCTCTACGGGCGGGCGCAAGAACTTCACGAGCGGGGGCTGGCACTCTACCGGCGGCTGGGCGAGAAGCAGGGCGAGGCCGCCTCGCTCACCAGCCTCGGGGCGCTGGCTTTCGCCGTTGGCGACATGGAGCGCGCGGTCGCGCTGACCCGCGAGTCCCTCGCCCTCAAGAGGGAGCTGGGCGACGAGAGGGGCCTGATGTCCTCCCGCAACAACCTCGGCGAGATGCTCCAGGCCGCGGGGGATCTGGCGGGGGCGCAGGCGCTCTACGAGGAGAACCTGGAGAGCGACCGGAGGTTGTCAGACGAATGGGGCGCGGGGGTCACCCTGCTCAACCTGGGTACCCTGGCCGTCGAGCAGGGCGAGCCCGACCGCGCGGAGGGGCTGCTGCTCGAGGCCCTGCGCACGCTGCTGCGCTTCGGGGACGAGGACGCCGTCGCCGAGTGCCTGGACTCCCTGGCCGCCGCGGCCGGCACCCGCGGCGAGGGCCACCGGGCGGCGACCCTCTTCGGCGCGGCGGAGGCGGCGCGGGAGAGCCTCGGCACCCCCCTCAGGCCCGTGGAACGCAACAGGTACGAGCGTTTCGTCGCCGCCTCGCGGCGCGGCACAGACGGGGCTGCCTGGACCTCCGCGTGGAAGGCGGGCCGCGCCCTCTCCCTCGGGGAGGCGGCCGAGCGGGCACTCTCCCCGGAGGACCGCAGGCCGGATGCCTCCGACGGGCGCCGGGACCCCCTGACCCCCCGAGAGCGGGAGGTGGCGCTCCTGGTCGCCGCGGGCCTCTCCAACCGCCGCATCGCCGAGAAGCTCTCCATCTCCCAGAACACTACCGCCACCCACGTCGGCAGGATCCTCAA
>JAUJMB010000325.1 GCA_030447045.1 Rubrobacteraceae bacterium
GCCCTAGAGCTGGTTGAAGAACGCCCGCTCGGCGATGCGCTTGCGCTCCTCGGCGCTCACCTCGACGTCGCGCGGGGTCAACAGGAAGACCCGGTTGGCGACGGACTGGATGTTCCCGTCCATCGCGTACGTGAGCCCGGAGCAGAAGTCCACCATCCGCCTAGACAGGTCGCCGTCCACGTTCTGGAGGTTCAGGATCACGGGCTGCTGGCGCTTGTAGCGGTCGGCGAGGTTCTGGGCGTCGTTGAAGCTCGCGGGCTCCACGACGCTTACGCGGGTAGGCCGCTGGTCGGGGACGGGGCGCAGGTGAGAGGGCTGGTTCTGGCCGGCGTAGCGGTCGGCGCCGCCGCGCGGCCCCTCGCTGCCGAAGAGGTCGCCTAAAGAGGTCCCGAAGGCCGAAGAGCGCTCGGAGCGGCCGAGCCTGCGGACCGTCGGCCCGGGCTCGCCCCCCGCGCGTGAGCCGTTTGCGTAGGCGTCGTTCACGTGGCGGCGATCCTCTTCCTCTTCGTCGTCGTAGTAATCGTCCTCGTCGACACCGAAGCCGAACCAGGCTGCGATCCGGTCCAGACGGTCCCTAACTCCCATCCTGCCTCCTTACGGGCCCCTCCCCTTCGATTAGCATCCGCCCGATCCTGACCACCGTGGCTCCCTCTTCGACCGCCACCTCGTAGTCGCTGCTCATTCCCATCGAAAGCTCGGAGAGATCGAAGTGCGGGCTCCAGCTTCCGCGTAGCCTATCACGGATGGACCTGAGTTTCGCGAAAACATAGCGCACCTGTTCGGCCTCTTCAACCAGCGGCGCCAGCGTCATGAAACCCCTCGCCCGCACCTTCCCCCCGGTGGCGGCCGCGGCCTCCAGGAGCCCCTCGACCTCCTCCTCCGAAACCCCGTACTTCGACTCCTCCCCCGACACGTTGACCTGGAGCAGGATCTCGACCCCATCCTCCGGCGCCCGCTTCTCCAGTTCCGTAATCAGACCGACGGAGTCCACGGAGTGGATCAGGCTCACCCTCGGCGCCACGATCTTCGCCTTCCGCCGCTGCACGTGCCCGATAAAGTGCCACTCGAAGGCGTCCCCGAACCGCTCCTGCTTCTCCACCAAATCCTCGGCCCGGTTCTCCCCGACGAGGCCCACGCCCGCGCCCGCGAGCGCGCCTACCTGCTCGGGCGCGTAGTACTTGCTAGCGACGAGCACCCTCACCTCTTCGGCATCCCGCCCGGTTCTCTCCGCGGCGAGCGCCACGTTCTCCCTCACTACCGCGAGCCTCTCCCGGATGCCGGCCCCGGTCGCCGGCGTGGTCACCGGTCCACCCTCACCACGGACGCCAGGCCGCGCCCGGTCAGCGGCTTCTGCTTGCGATGCGAGAAGAAGAGGTCCGGCCGGCAGCCCGTGCACAGGCCGAGGTCCACGACCTCAACCCCGGCGCGCTCGAGGTCGACCGTTATCGCCCGGGGCAACGAGAGGTAGCGCCCGGAGACCACTCCGTCCCCGAACTCCCGCGCGAACGCGTCGGCCAGCTCCGGCGAGACCTCGTAGCAGCACCCGCGGATGCACGGCCCTATATAGGCCCGCTTCGCCCCGCCCACCATCTGGCCGGCGGCCTTGCCGGAGATACCGGAGAGGGTGCCCCGCCAGCCGGAGTGGACCATCGCCACCTCGTCGTCCCCCACGAGCGCAACGGGCGCGCAGTCGGCGACGGCCACGTTGAGGCAGAGGTCTCGCTCGGGGGTGATCAGGGCGTCGGCCTCGCCGGCGAACCCTCTCTCAAAGACGCGGGCGACCCCGTCGCCAGCGACCTGCTTGACCCACGCCGAGGGTTTGTCGCCCATCGCTTCGTGGATAACGCGGATATTCTCCCCGACGGTCTCGGGGTCGTCGCCGACCTTCACGGAGATGTTCAGCTCGTCGTAAGGCCGCCCAGACACGCCGCCGAGGCGGGTAAAGAAGTAGACCCGGGCCCCCTCGGGCTCCGGGACCGGGGAGACGTAGACGGCGCCCCCGGCCGCCGTGTGGACGGCGGCCGGGGCGTCGTCGTGGAGCTCGGGAAGGCGCGCGCGCACGCTCCGGGCGGTCGTGGCTACCTGCGCCGCAAGAAGGCCGGGATGTCCAGGACGTCGCCCTCCTGCGAGGGAGCGACCGGCTCCTCTTCGCGCTGCTGCTGCGGCGGCTCGGCCACCGAGCGCTCGGAGCGGCGCTGGTTCGCCAGGCGCTGGTCGAAGCCCGTCGCTATGACCGTGACGCTCACCCGATCGCCGTAGGCGTCGTCTATAACGGCACCGAAGATCAGGTTCGCGTCCTGGTGGGCGGCGTTGTGCACGATCTCGGCCGCCTCGTT
>JAUJMB010000326.1 GCA_030447045.1 Rubrobacteraceae bacterium
TGTACATGGCCATGCTGACCTTTCTCGCGGCCAACTTCTTTATATCCCTGCCGTTTCGGTACTTCGGCGGCGAAGCTGTCTACAACTACGTGCCGCCGACGCTCGCGTACGTCGGGACGGTGGCGCTCGTGCCGGGGATGGTCTTCGCGGCGGTTCTCGGCGCCCGCACCTACCGCGCCCCGCGGGGCGTGGCGGGGAGGGTCGGGGCGGGCGTGGGGGCCCTTATCGGGTTCTCCGGCCTTCTCTCGCTGGTCTGGGTTGCCGCCGCCCTCGGCTTCGCCGAGAGGGACCAGGCCTTCAGGAGCGGGACCTTCACCCAGGTCGGCGGCGTGGCCTTCTACCTTTTCCCGCTCCTCACCCTGGCGGCGGCGGTCCTCGTCATTTTCGCGCTCTACTCGAAGCGCACGCACCCGTTGCGGCGGCGGAGGCTGGGCCTCGTCGGGGCGGGGCTCGCGGTGCTGGCGGGCATCGGGCTCGTGCTCTCCGACCCTGACGGTGTGGGGATTGCCGCGGCCCTGATCTCGGCCGTCGCGGGGGCCCTCGCCGGGTGGGTCGGCGGCGTTGGCGGCTACGCGCGGGCCGGCGGCGACGAGATGATCCCGCCGGGCTCCACGATCCAACCCCGCGCGCCCCGGCAGGGGCCCCGACGGAAGCCGCGCTGAGCCGGGGGAACACCGTGGGGGCGCGGTATAATACGCCCGATGTCCCGTAACGGCTACCCCGACAGATCCCACCTCCCTACCTCGCCCGGCGTCTACATCTTCAAGGACGACGGGGACAGGGTGGTCTACGTCGGCAAGGCGAAGAACATCCGCAGCCGCGTCGCCAACTACTTCACGAAGGGCGGGGACGGCCGGCCGAAGATAGCGGAGCTGCGCGAGCGCGTCTCGCAGATAGACTTTATCGCTACGCGCACCGAGACCGAGGCGCTCGTCCTCGAGGCGAACCTCATAAAGCGCCACCGTCCGCGCTTCAACGCCTCCCTCAAGGACGACAAGAGCTACCCGTACATCGTGGTGACCACCGGCGACGAGTACCCGCGGGTCTTCGCCACGCGCTCGACGCACGACGCGCGTCACCGCTACTTCGGGCCTTTCCCGAGCGCGGGGTCGGTCCACTCGACGCTGGACGTCCTGAACAAGACGTTCCCGTTCCGCAAGTGCCGGGGGCCCGAGCCGGGACGCAGGAGCGGGGTGCCCTGCCTGAACTACCACATCGGGCGGTCGGCGGCGCCGTGCATCGGGGCGGTGAGCAAGGAGGAGTACGATGGGATCATCGCCGAGGTCGTCTCTTTCCTGGAGGGGCGGGTGGACGGCCTGATCCGGGCGCGCAGGGAGGCGATGAAGGCCGCCGCCCGCGAGATGGACTTCGAGCGGGCGGCCAAGCTGCGCGACGAGCTGGCCGCCCTCGACCACGTCCGCGACCGTCAGCAGGCCACCATCACCTCGGAAGACTCCTTCGACGCCGTCGGCGCCTTCGCCGCGAACGGCTCGGCCTGCGTCCAGGTCTTCGCCGTGCGCGAGGGCCAGGTCGTCAACCGCGACTCATTTCTTTTGGACAACTACGGCGAGGAGAGCGCCGAGAGCGTCGCCCTGAAGTTCGTCCCCCAGTACTACGACAACGCCCCCGTCCCGCGCGAGGTCCTGGTCCAGTCCGAGGAGGACGAGGAGACTCTAAGGCCCCTGCGCGCGCACCTCTCCGAGGTGCGCGGCACCAGGGTCGACGTCCGCCGCCCGCAGCGCGGGGACAAGCGCCGGGTGCTGGAGAACGCGGTGCGCAACGCCGAGCTAGGGCTCTCCCACGAGAAGATGCTCGAAGAGGCCCGCCGCAACCAGGTGGCCCAGACGCTCGACGCGCTGCGCGAGGAGCTGGCGCTGCCGCGGCTTCCGATGCGCATCGAGTGCTACGACATCTCGAACACCATGGGCACCAACTCCGTGGCCTCGATGGTCGTCTTCCAGGGCGGAAAGCCGGCCAAGGACCAGTACCGGCGCTTCAAGATAAAGACCGTCGAGGGCGCCGACGACTTCGCCAGCATGGCCGAGGTCATAAGGCGCCGCCTCGAGCGGCTCGAGGCGGAAGACGAGAAGTTCCTGCCGGCGCCCGACCTCATAGTGCTCGACGGCGGCAAGGGCCAGCTCTCGGCCGTCGTCCCCGTCTTCGACGAGATGAACGTCGGCGAGGACCTGCCGGATATACCCCTCCGCTCCCTCGCCAAGAGGGACGAGGAGGTCTTCCAGCCGGGCCGCCCAACGCCGGTCCTCCTCAAGCGCAACTCCCCCGAGCTGCACCTGCTCCAGCGGGTCCGCGACGAGGCCCACCGCTTCGCCAAC
>JAUJMB010000327.1 GCA_030447045.1 Rubrobacteraceae bacterium
CGAGGAGCACGCCGAGCACCCGGGAGAGCACGTTCGCGCCGGTCTCGCCGAAGAGCCCCATGACGCGGGGGGCGAGCAGGAGGGAGATGAGGGCAAGGACCAGGACGAAGAGCAGGACGCCGACGAAGATCCCGAGCTCCGCCGGGCTCCGCCCGCCGGTGTAGAGCAGGACCGTGGTTATGGCGCCGGGGCCCGCGAGCAGCGGGATGGCGAGCGGGAAGACGGAGACGTCCTGGCCGTAGTCGTCCTCCTCCTGCTCGCGTACGGTGCGCGAGCGGAGGCCGGCGGGGCTGGCGAAGACCATGTCCAGGGAGAGTAGGAAGAGGAGGACGCCGCCGGCTATGCGAAACGCGGGGATGCCGATGCCCAGAGCAGAGAGCAGCACGTCGCCGGCGAGGGCGAAGACGAGCAGGATCGCGGTCCCAAGCATCGTCCCCCTGATGGCGGTCTCCCGCTTGCGTTTGGCCGGGTAGCCGCGGGTGAGCGCCGCGAAGATGGGGGCCAGCCCGAGCGGGTCGACCACCACGAGCAGCGTCACGAACGAGTTGAAGACGAACTCCGACACGCCGCCAACTCTACCCTACAGCGAGGACCCGGTCTCCGGTATGTGGCGCCACCGCTCCCGGTCCGCCCGCGCCCTCTCTAGGGTCTCCTCCCGGATCTCGCCTTCCCTCGCCCCGTACCGCGCCCGCACCTCCCCCGAGAGCGCCGAGACCATCCCGGGCACGCCCACGGGGAGGTCGGCCACGCAGCCGGGCCGGAACGGGAGCCCGATGGCCCCGTAGAAGCGCGCGAGCGCCGTGCGAACGGCATCCGTCTCGGTGACCAGGATCAGGGCCTCCAGCCGCGCCGCCCGCCTCGTCACCCTTTGGGCCAGCCCCGCGTGCTTGACGCCCAGCGGCCCGCCGCTCCTCACCGAGTACGCCCCCGGGCAGAACTCCCCCTCGACGGGCCCACCCTCGGCCTCGACCCCGACCCGCCGCAACGCCGCTGCCAGCAGGTCCACCCCGCCCGCGTAGCGCTCGTAGAGCCCGTGGCGCAGATCCCCGACCGGAAAAGTGAGGGAGAAAGACAGGGAGCCCCGGTTCGCGGCCACCGCCCCGCCGCCGGAGTTCCGCACGAGGACCGGGAACCCTAAAGCGTCGGCGGACCGCTCCGCCGCGGCGAAGCCCGGGAGCCTCGTCTCCGGCCGCGTCGCCCCGACGTAGGGCGAGGACGACCACACGAGGGCCGTCGGGCCGCGTTCTCCGGAGGCCACCTCCTCGAGCACGGCCTGCTGCAGCCCGAAGCCCTCCTCCGGGTTCTCCAACGTGCCGGCGACGAGTATCTCCACGGCGCTACCGCGGTCGGCGGGCCACGAAGAGCCCGGGGTCCCTGGTGATGCGGATGGCGCCGTGGAGGTAGATCTCCCGTCTCAGGCGCGCGGTGAGATCCGACACCCTCCGGCGGAACTCCCCGCTCGACGCCGCGGCGTCGGCCGTGACGCCCGAGAGCAGGTAGTCCAGAAGGGGCTCCCACTCGGTGACGAGGAGCGCTCCTTCGTGCCGCCTGAGGGCCACATGCGGGAACCACGGCGAGAGCTGCGCCGCCCCGTTCTCCAGGCTGAAACCCAGGGGCTCTTTCGTGGCGGCGTCCGGGGGATGCGTGGGGTCGAGGACGTGGCGCATCGGGCCCAGATCCCGCATGTGGCCCTCACCGTTGGTGGCCGCGTAGAGATGTCCGCCCGGTCTCAGGACGCGGGCTACCTCCGAGAGGGCGCGGGGCCTGTCGGGGACGTGGTAGAGCATATGGTTCGCGATGACGGCGTCGAAGGCTCCGTCCTCGAAAGGCACCTCCTGCGCGTCGGCGACGAGGAAGCGGTAGCGCCGGTCCGACCCGAGCCGGTCTTCGGCCTCGCGCACCATGCCCGCCGAGGCGTCCGTGAGCGTGATAGTCCACCCGTCCGGCACGCGTTCCAGGTTCTCCGTCCACAGCAAACCCGGGCCGCAGCCGAGCTCCAGAATTCGGCCGTCCGGCGGCAGATCCAACTGCCCGAAGATCCATCGGGGTAGGGGTTGTTCGCCCGTGCTGAAGCGCCGGTGCAAAGCGATCCTCGCGCCGAGGTTGGAGGCATCCCGGTACTGCCTCGCCACAAAATCCGGGTCGGATAGCGCCATGCTCTGCCTCCCGTCCTGGCCCACTGGTGCCCTTGGGCCCGCGTTTCACGATGCTAAGATAGCAGCCCGTAACGCCGGACAGTACGGAGGGCGATGCTCCAGCAAGAAGCCATGATCGAGCGCGTGCGCCGCGTCTGCCGCGAGGACGGGCGCCTCGTCGCCGCCATGATGTACG
>JAUJMB010000328.1 GCA_030447045.1 Rubrobacteraceae bacterium
GCGGCGACGACGGCGACCCTAGCAACGTGCGGTTTGAAGTCGTGTGGGGAGACGAGGACCAGGGCGAACCCGGCGAGCCCGAGCGGTGTGCCGAGTGCGGCCGCGCGCTCGACATCGTCGTGACGTGGGGGGACGCGTGGGAGGAATAGCGGCCGGCTTGGGGGGGCGGATAAGGCGCCTGGAGGCCTCCGGCGGCGGCCAAGGCCGACGTGCTCTTGCGGCTCGTCACCATAAACGGCGACGGGGTAGCGGACCCGACGTTCTACAGGTGGCAACTGCATTGTGAGTAACACCGCCACCCGCTAGCCTTTGTTTCGTCTACGGAACAGGGAGGCGAGGATTCGATGCGGTACGCAAGATATCTGCCGGTGCGCGGCAGCGCCTCGAAGGGCGAAGCGTCGCGCGCAGAGGGGGCCGAGGATTCGGGGTCGGCGTTCCTGGTGCGGCCCCGTCTGCTCAGGACGGTGGTGTGCGCGGCCCTCGCCGCGGGTCTGCTGCTCTCCCCGGACCTCTGGCTGACCAGGGACGCCCTGTTCCCCATGACGCCGCCCTGGGAGCCTTTGCGGGTCCTCGCGCCCGCCCGCCCCTGGGACTCGGTGCTGTTCGGGGCGCTACTCGTCTCCCTCCTGCCCGCAGCACTCCTGCCGAGGGGCTGGCACTGGTTCGCGGGTGTGGCACTGGTCTTGTGCGTCTTCCTTGCCCTCGCCGACCAGCAGAGGTGGCAGCCGTGGTTTTACCAGGACGTCTTCATGCTGGGGGCGCTAGTGTTTTGCCGGGAGGGGTCTGCGCTGAACGCCTGCCGCCTCATCGTCGCGGCGACCTACTTCTGGAGCGGGTTGCAGAAAGCGAACTTCTCCTTTCGGGAGAACGTCTACCCTTGGCTCGTGGAGCCCTTCGCGGGGTTCGTCTCGGATGCCTACGGGTCCTGGCTGTCGATGGGCGCCTATGCCGTGCCGGTGGTGGAGGCCGCCATCGGCCTGGGCCTGCTCGCGAAGAGGACGCGCCCGTTCGCGGTGGTCGGCGCGCTGCTGATGCACGCCTTCATCATGGCCTCGATAGGCCCGTGGGGGCACGACTGGAACACGGCGGTCTGGCCGTGGAACGCCGCGATGGTCGCGTTCGTCCTGGTGTTGTTCTGGCGCCCGCCGGACGCGCCTTCCCCCCTCTCGATCCTGCGTCCGGGCCGCTCGGCGTTCCGTTGGGCGGTGGCCGTTCTCTTCGCCTTCATGCCGCTCCTGAGCTTTTGGAGCTGGTGGGATTCCTACCTCTCCGCCAGCCTGTACTCGGGCAACACCAAGGAGGGGTTCATGGTCACGCGAGGACCCCAGGGCACGGAGCCCAAGAGGACGGACCTTTTCGACGTCTCCCTGGATCGTTTGAACGTGCCCATCTATCCTGAGGAAGAGGTTTTCGAGAACGCGGCCCGGGCGCGTTGCTCGGAGGCGAAACGCCCCGGACGCACCAGGTTGGTGCTCCTCGACAAGCCCGACATCCTGAGCGGCGAACGCGAGCGGGAGGTGATTCGCTGCCGGGAACTGCTCGAGGGATCGCCGGGCGCGGCCTCTACAGGATGAGCGCGTAACGCCCTAGCTCGCATCTGGCCCCATCGGCTCCCGGTCTTTGGGAGGGGTTGGTTAGGAGGCTTTGCTGGATGGGACGACGCAGGAAGGATGAACCGATGTGCCGCGCTTCGCGGAGTAGAACGAAGGAAGGTGGGTTTCGCTGCTCCTTCGGGGCCGCCTTTTCGTGGAAGATGTGAGGGGCTTCGCCCCTTTGCTATCCTGATCGCATGAGAGGCGCGACGAGGACCGGGCAGTCCGGGGCCGGGAGGTGGTCGTTCTGGTTGTCCCTCTTCGGCGGCGGCGTGTTCTCGTGCATGCTCGCTTTGCTGGCGTTAGCGGACCGTTGGGAGGCGGCGGGGGGTGGAAGCATCGAGGCGTCGGGGTTGGCGACGGTCTTCGCCTTCGGGATACTGGGCAGCCTGCTCCTCATCATGGCGGCACTAATGCTCGGCGTAGTGGGGATGCTGCAACGCCGGCGCAGGAGGCTGTTCGCGCTCCTTGGGACCGCCATAAGCGTCGTCGTCCTGCTCGTCGCCTCCTACGGGTTCTTGTGGGACCTCCTCGCAGGGGCAGCCGGGGGCTTGCGGTAGGATCTCCGGGTGATCGGGGCGCGCGGGGAGGCATCCGGCGGGGGCGGGGTTATCGCTCCCTGATCAGTTCCTCGGGATCCACGCCGAGGGCCTCCGCGAGCTTTTCGGCGGTGTGGGGCGCCGCCATCCGGCGCAGCTCCTCGAAGTCGGAGATCGAGTCCGCCGAGACGCCGCTC
>JAUJMB010000329.1 GCA_030447045.1 Rubrobacteraceae bacterium
CGGAGATGGGCGTCTTCCAGCCTTTCTGCCGCAACCACACCGCCATAGGCACCCGTCGCCAGGAGCCTTGGGCCTTCGGCGAGCCCTACGAGTCGGTGTGCCGCGAGATGATAAAGCTCCGCCAGCGCCTCCTCCCCTACCTCTACACGCTCTTCGAGGAGTGCCACCGCACCGGCGCCCCGATCCTGCGCCCCCTCCTCTTCGAGTACCCCGGGGACGAGACCACCTACACGGCCGACGACGAGTTCCTCCTCGGCGACGCCCTGCTCGTCGCCCCCATCTCCCGTCCCGGCATCGAGCACCGCCACGTCTACCTGCCAGAAGGCACCTGGCTCCACTTCTGGACCGGCGAGCGCCTCGACGGATCCGCGCACATCCTCGCCCACGCACCCTTGGGCGAGCCCGCCGTCTACCTCAAGGCGAATACCCCGCTCCCGATGGGACCGGACGCGGCCCACGCCGGCGAGGGGCGGACCGGCCCGCTGACCGTGCGGGTACACCCCGCCGCCGGCGCGGCCCCGGGGTCCACCACCCTCTACGAGGACGCCGGCGACGGCTTCGGCCACGAGGACGGGGACTACGCCCGGCGCGAGATCTCCTGCGAGGCGTCGGAGGACCGCGTAACCATCAACTTCGGCGAGCGCGAGGGCTCGTTCGTGCCGCAGAGGGAGACGGTCATCCTCGAGCTTCGCGGCGTCGAGTCGCCGCGTGGCGTCACGGTCGGCGGCGAGGCAGTCGAGTCGAGGCCCGTGGAGGGGGGCGCCCAGGTGACCCTACCGGAGACGGCCGCGGGGACGACGGTAGAGGTGGACCTGTAGCGGGGGCCGCCGGAGCGCGGCGGATGCTACGGGCGGTCCTGGTCCTCCTGGGCGTCCTGGTGCTCGGGTACCTGGGCACGGGCCTGATCGTGGTCCTCAGGATGACCTCCCCACGCCGCCGGCCGCCGGGGGCGACGCCCGCGGACGTCGGGCTCGCCTACGAGGACATCGAGCTCGGGAGCACGGACGGCGTCCGCCTCTCCGGCTGGTGGGTCCCCGCCGAAGGATCGCGCCGCGCCGCGGTTCTCGTCCACGGCTGGGGCGGGGACAAGTCCGACGAGCACGTCCTCAGGACCGCGCCCGTCTACCATCGCGAGGGCTTTAACGTGCTCGTCATCGACCTCAGGGCGCAGGGGGAGTCTGGGGGAAGGCGCCGCACGCTCGGCTACCGCGAGGTGCGCGACGTGCTGGGCGCGCTACTCTGGCTCGAAGGGCGCGGCTTCCGGCCCGAGGACACCGTGCTCCACGGGTGGTCCATGGGGGGCACGACCGTGGTGCGGGCGGCGCCCAGGACCGGCGTTGCGGCGGTAGTGGAGGAGGCGGGGTACGCCGACCTTCCGCTGCTGCTCGAGGCGGCCATACCCCGGATCGCCCACCTCCCGAGGGTCTTCGTGCCTGGCGTCCTGCTCGCCGGCCGGCTCTGGCCCGACTTCGACGCCTGGGCCGTCCGTCCGGGGCGGGAGGCCTCGGCGCTGCGGGCCGAAGGCGTGCCGCTCTTCGTCATCCACTCGACCGCGGACGGCCTCATCCCCGTCGAGCACGCAGGGATGTTCGCCGCGGCGTACCCCGACGCGAGGGTCTGGATCCTGCACGGCTACGACCACGTCGAGGCCTTCTCCCACCCGGAGTACGAGGAGCGGCTGCGGTCCTTCCTCGGAACGATCACGACGGAACGTCGTCCCGAACCGTCAACGTAGGCGCGTCCCAACCCGGCAAAACGCCATCCACGCACCAGCCGTAGGGGCGGGTTCGAAACCCGCCCGCGATTCGCGTCAGCCCCGGATCAGGGCCCGCAGGTCGGGATCGGTGAAGTCCCCCGCCACCAGAAAGGCCCCCGCCTCCCGCAGCCTCTCCGGCCCCTGGGTGGAGGCGATGCCCAAGGTGGGGATGCCGGCGCCCACGGCGGAGGCGATGCCCGAGACGGAGTCCTCGAAGGCCAGGGTCTCCTCGGGGTCCGCGGCCAGCTTTGCGAGGGCCGTCCGGTAGGGCTCCGGGTCCGGTTTCGCGGCCCAGACCTCCTCTGCCGGGACGACGGCGTCGAAATAGTCCTCCAGCCGGAGTGCCGTCAGGACCGCGACGACGTTCTCCCGCGGCGCGTTGGTTACGTACCCGCGAAAATACAAACCGCCCCGGCCTGCGCTTCCGTGCCCAAATCTCCGGAGGGATCCGCAAGCTGGAACTGGCGAAAGTGTAGCGATCGCGAGATCGCGCAGGTAAACGTACTGCCCGTTAAGGGGGTTCTAGGAAGTTCGGCGGAAGAGTTCCGAGGATACTCCATCGGGGTGTT
>JAUJMB010000330.1 GCA_030447045.1 Rubrobacteraceae bacterium
CCGATGTTCTTGCGCCACACGTACCAGAACTCGGGCCAGCCGTGGAGCAGCACCAGCGGCTCACCGGCACCCTGGCGGACGTAGTGAACCCTTATGCCGTTCGCCTCGACGTGATCTTGGCTCCAGCCCGACGCCATCCCTACCCGCCCTCTTCGGCGCGGGCCAGGGTGCGGGCGAGGTCCAGGGCGGCCTCCAGGCTCGCGTGGTCGGCCTTGCCGGTGCCGGCGATGTCGAAGGCGGTGCCGTGGTCCACGCTGGTGCGGAAGAACGGCAGGCCGACGGTGACGTTGACGCCGGTGTCGAAGCCCATGAGCTTTATGGGGATGTGGCCCTGGTCGTGGTACTGGACGACGACCACGTCGAAGTGCCCCTGCCGGGCGCGCATCATCACCGTGTCCGGCGCCCACGGGCCGCTGGCGTCCACGCCCTCGCTCAGGGCGGCCTTTACGGCCGGCCGGATCTTCTCGAGGTCCTCCTTCCCGAAGAGGCCGTTCTCCCCGGCGTGAGGGTTGAGGCCGGCGACGGCCACGCGCGGGCGCTCGACGCCGAGCTTCTTCAGGGACTCGTGGGCCAGGCGGATGACGGCGAGCTCGCGCTCCGGCTGCGCCCTCTCTATGGCCTCCTTGAGGGAGACGTGCGTGCTCACGTGGATCACCTTCAGCTCGTCGGTGACGAGCATCATGGCGTAGTCCTCCGTGCCGGTCAGGTCGGCCAGGATCTCGGTGTGCCCCGGGTAGCCGTGGCCCGCGAGGTGCATGGCCTCCTTGTTCAGGGGCGCCGTGGCTATCGCGGCGACGCGGCCGGCGCTCGCGAGCCTCGTTGCCCGCTCGACGTAGCGGAAGGCCGCGTCGCCGGCCCTCGCGTCGAGTTCCCCGAAGGGCAGATCGAGCGGCAGCTCCCCGACCTGCAGCACGTCGGCCGTCCCCGGCTCGAAGGCGGCGTCTTCTGGCTCGGGGATGTCGTTGACCCGCAGCGGCAGGCCCAGCAGTTGGGCGGCGCGCTCCAGCATCCCGGCGTCGCCGACCACCAGGGCGCGGTTTCTGGCGTGGAAGCCGGGGTCGGCGAACGTCTTTGCGATGATCTCCGGCCCGATCCCGGCCGGGTCCCCCATCGTCACGGCTACGAGCGGCGGCGTCACGTCTCTCCGTCTCCCTTCAAGAGCGATTCAACGGCCCCGACGAGCGTCCCCGGTCTCCCGAAGCCTCCGGCCTTCGTCACGACGGTGTAGGGCCTCGGGCCGATCAGGGCCCCCACCGGCACCCCGGCCTCGAGCTCCCCGGCGAGCCGGATGCCGGAGGCCCCTAAAGCCCGCGAGACCGCGACGGCGGTCGACCCCCCGGTCAGCACCAGCCCGTCGAACAGGTCCTCCCCGGCGAGCGCGGCGGCGGCCCCCGCGAGCGACCGCATAACCTGGCCCCTCGCAGATGCCGAGGCCCTGCCGGAGGAGTGCACCACCGCGCAAGACCCCCCGGAGAGGATCCCCCGCGCCGTGGCCACCACCTCCCCCACCGTGCCGGCCGAGCCGGGCCCGACCGGGACGGCCACCTCCCCGTACCTCTCGACGATCCCGTCGAGCTGCTCCCTCGAGGCGGCGTTGAGGGAGCCAACGACCACGAGCACGGAGCGCGCCTTCGCGAAGGACGCCCCCGTCTCCGCCGGACGCGGCCCCGGGTAGACGGCGCCGAGCGCCAACGCCAGCCCCGCAGATCCCGCCCAGAGGACGGCGCCGGGGTCGGGGACGGCCCGCACCAGGGCTTCCAGGTCCGCGTCGCGCTCAGCGTCCACCACGGTCCACTCGTCCCTGGCCAGGGCGCGGCGCACGTTCTCGGGGTCTTCGAGGTCGTCTACGCTCAGGGTCCCGACGGAGGACGACCACCGGCCCAGCAGCGTCGGGACGTGCCCATCCCTGACGGGGGTGCGCGGGTCGTTCCTCATCTCCGTCTCGTGGACCGGTACGCCGTGGACGAGCTGGGTGCCCCCGACCGTGGTCCGGCCGGCGCCAGGGAAGGCGGGGGCGACGACGGCGCGCCTCCTGCGGGTAGACTCGAGGGCGGCGGAGAGCTCCGCGGCGACCGGGCCGCGCAGCGTGGAGTCGAACTTCTTGTAGACGAGGCGGGCGCCGCGGACGTTCCGCCCGGCCTCCGCAACGTACCTGGCGGCGAGGCCGGGCCGCCGCGTGCGAGAGTCCGTGTCGAAGACGACGGCGTCGAGCTCTTCGACGGGCACCGGCTCCCCGCGGAAGACGACGGCGGAGCGGTAGCCGGCGCCGGCGAACTGGACGCCGGTGTCGGCGGCCCCCGTCAGGTCGTCGGCGATCACGGC
>JAUJMB010000060.1 GCA_030447045.1 Rubrobacteraceae bacterium
CTAGTAACGTTCCGCAGGCCCTGGCAGCGGCACACCCTGCCTTATGGTTTCCGGTCAATCTCCTTGACTATCTCGGTCAGGTAACCTTCGTCGTTTTCTTCTATCTCTTCCCGGATGGGAGGTTCGTGCCCCGCTGGACACGCTGGCTTGCGGGGGGGGCGGCGCTACTGTTCGTGCCCAACATCTTTTATCCGGGTTCGGCCCTGGACCTCTTTGGTGGTCCCCTCTTTATCGGTCTGATAGGCAGCTTGGTGATAGCGCAGGTCTACCGCTACCGGCGCGTCTCGACCCAGGCGCAGCGCCAGCAAACCAAGTGGGTAATCTTCGGCTTCGCGACGGCGATAGTGGGGTTCTCCGCGATTCTCGTGCTCAACTCGTTCGTCCCGGCTATAGCGCAGTCCGCCGGTCCGCTTGGGGAGATGAGCGTCTCGGCGCTCATCTACGGGTTCATACTGCTGATACCCCTAAGCATCGGCGTGGCGATCCTGCGCTCGCGACTCTACGACATAGACGTTCTCGTCAACCGCACGCTCGTCTACGGCTCGCTCACGGTGACGCTGGTCGCGGTTTACGTCGGTAGCGTGATTTCATTGCAAGCCACCTTGCGCGTCCTCACGGGGCAGGAGTCCACCCTGGCTGTCGTGGCCTCGACCCTCGCCATAGCTGCTATCTTCAACCCGCTGCGTCGGCGGGTGCAGGGTTTCGTGGACCGCCGCTTCTACCGCAGAAAGTACAACGCAACCAAGACCCTTGCCGCCTTGAACGCGCGATTGCGCGACGAGACGGAGCTGGAAACCCTGAGCGGCGACGTGGTAGGGGTGGTGAGGGAGACGATGCAACCGGAGCACGTCTCACTATGGCTGCGTTCTCCCGAAGGTCTAGCGGACGAGAAAGAATCAGGAAATACCGGGAAGGCGCTCTCGTAGTGCTTCGGAAACACCGTAGCAGACGAGGTGTGGCTGAGGTAGCGTCCTAGGCTGCCGGGCTCTGAGGCCGGCGTCGAGGTTGCTCGTGCCTTCCGTCGTTCCCGGTAGCTGATACTTTGACAGATCCTGCGCAGCGCTTCTCCGGGCGGGTGGAGAACTATACGCGTTATCGTCCTGGCTACCCTCGTGAGGTTGTGGACCTCTTGAGGCAGAGGTGCGGGCTCACCGAGGGCTCCGAGATCGCGGACGTAGGTTCCGGTACCGGGGCCCTGGCGCGGCTGTTTTTGAAGACCGGAAACCGGGTTTTCGGCGTCGAGGCGAACCCCGAGATGCGCCGGGCCGGGGAGCGGCTCTCGCGCCAGCACGGGCGGTTTACGAGCGTGGCGGCCCCGGCGGAAGACACGACGTTGCCGGACGGCAGCGTAGATCTCGTGACCGCGGGGCAGGCCTTCCACTGGTTCGATCCCGACCTCACGCGCGCAGAGTTCGCGCGCATCCTCAAGCCCGGCGGATGCGCCGCCTTGGTCTGGAACACCCGTCGCAGGGAGGGGAGGCCGTTCCTCGTGGCCTACGAGGAACTGCTGCAGGCCTGCGGGACGGATTATCGGGAGGTCTACCACGGGCACCGGGCGAGCCGGGAGAGCATCCGCGGCTTCTTCCGTCCCGTTCCCCAACCGCCAGGCTTTCGACTTCGAAGGCTTGAGGGGGCGGCTGCTGTCCTCTTCGTACGTACCGGACGAGGGAGAGCCGGGGCACCCGGAGGTGATGGAGGCCGCGAGGCGCCTCTTCGAGGAACATCAGGTTGACGGAACCGTTGTGCTCGAGTACGACACCCAGGTCTTCTTCGGCCCGCTCGCTCCCACCTAGACGCTTCTTTAAATCCAGGGGATACACTGTCCGGTAGCACTTAGTCGACGGTGGGGAGTACGTTACGGGGCGCACGCGTAGGGAGGTGCAGGACCGGAGGCGGAAGCCGGGGCGGGGGGGCGGGCGGGCGCTCGCGTTCCGGCTGCTAGTAGGGATCGTCGTGATTGCCGGCGTGGTGGCCCTGTTGTGGTTGACCGGCTGGGGGGCGTCGCTTTGGGAGGTCTTCTCCGACCGGGAGCGGCTGCAGCGGGTGCTGGATGGCGCGGGGGCGCTGGCGCCGCTGGTGTACGTGGTGCTTCTCGTCGTTCAGGCGGTGGTGGCGCCTTTGCCGGCGCCGGCGCTGGCGATAGCCGGGGGCTACGGGTTCGGGGTGGTGGAGGGTTTCTTTTTGACGTGGGCGGGGTCCCTGGTCGGGGGTGCGATCTCGTTCGGGATCTCGCGACGGTTCGGGAGGGGGTTGGTGGCCGGCAGCGGACCGGCCGAGCGCCTCGACCGTTTCGTCGAGGAGCACGGGGCGGTGCTTATCTTTGTCCTGCGCCTGATCCCGCTCGTCTCCTTCGACGCGATCAGCTACGCGGCGGGCCTGAGCAGCATCCGTTTCCGCGGCTTTTTGCTGGCCACCGCGCTCGGGATGGTGCCCGGCACCCTCGCCTTCGTGTACCTCGGGAGCTCCGAAACCGGACCGTGGACCTGGGCCGTCCTGCTGGGGCTGGCGGGACTGGCCGGCGCCGCGTACGTCTTCCAGAGGCGGTTCTTCGGGGGCAGGCCCCACGTTCGCTAGGGGTCCGGGGTGGAAGCCGGGCGGGCCTGCCCATATGATGTGCTCTTCGTGAGATCGCTCGGGCGGCACCTGATCCTGGCCGGTTTGCTGGCCCTTCTCGTCGCGGCCCCGGCCTGCTCCGGGCCGTCGGAGACGGGGGAGGAGCAGAAGGAACCGCGGCAGGCTCAGGATCAGCCCAGGGGCGGGCAGGAGCGCGAGAGGGATCCCGTCGCGGCCCTGCTGGATGCCGAGGGCACGGACGGGGGCATCGGCGAGCGGGTCGAGATCGGGGCCGTCTCGTTGCGGGTCTTCGCCCTCAGGAGCGAGGACATAGTGCACTTCGCGCCCGGACCCGGGCTGGGCGTGGGTGTGGAGGACAGCGGCTCCGGGGAGTTCGTGGCGGTGGACTTCGTGGCCCAGAACGACTCGGGGTCGAGGGTGACGGTGCGACCCGAGGCGATCCTGGAGGACGACTCGGGGGCAACGCATCGGCGGGACGGCTCGGTGCGGGTGCCGAACCTCCTCGATGGCGCGATGGATCTGGGCGCGGGGCAGAAACGCGCCTCGACCCTGTTCTTCGACGTCCCGAACGGGACCACGCCCGAGCGACTAGCGTTGCTCGTCTCCGGGGAGGAGGCGAGGATCGACCTCCTCTCCGACGAGAGGGACCGGGTGCCGCCCGACGACTACCTGCGCGTCTACCACCTGTACTTAGCGCAGAAGGCCTACGAAGAAACGTACGAGATGTACGACCCGGCCACCACGCAGGACATCACCCAGGGCGACTGGCTCTCGTTCTACGAGCCCGTCTGGGGGAGCCGCTTTATCGGCCTCGACTCGCTGACCCGCATCTTCGTCGGCGACGACGAGGCCTCCTTCGAGATGGACCGGACCTTCTACGACAGGGAGGGCGAACCCGTCGCCGATCCCGTCCTCAACGCGCCCGTGCTGCAGGACATGGTCAGGTCCGATGGCGCCTGGAAGCTGGTGATGGGACAGGATCTGATCTCCGAGATCGCGGCCGAAGTCCCCGAATTCGCTCCTCCAGGGGAGACCGAACGGCCCGAGCCAGACGATCGCGAAACGACAGCGCCCGAGACCACAGCGCCGGAGACAACGGCGCCAGAACCCGCTGTGCCCGAGCCCACGGTGCCCGAGCCCACCGTGCCGGAGACGACGGCGTCGGCAGCTGGCGACTACGGGTGCGCCGACTTCCGCACGCAGGAGGAGGCGCAGTCGTACCTGACGCCGGGGGATCCCTACGTCCTGGACCCTGACGGCGACGGGCTCGCTTGCGAGGAGCTTCCGTAAGAGTGGTTTCAGTCGGGCCCGTATTCTCCTGCGGCTTGCATCTCAGAAATCGACGTAGTAGTCGTAAGGCCGCGCGTCGGGGGCGTCGGAGGTGCGTAGAACAGCCCACCGGTGGAGGTCGTCCCAGGCCGAGACCTCTTCGACCGTCCAGCCAAGGTTTCGCACGAAGAAAGATGCCGCCCTACCGACCGCGGGCAGCTGGTAGTCGTCCAGGAACACGACCCCTCCCTGTCGTACGAGGCGCCCGAGGTAGAACAGGTCGACGAACACCCCGTCGAATCGGTGGTTGCCATCGACGAACGCAAAGTCGAAGCTGCGGCCTTCGTCGAGTAGACGCGGTAGCGCGATCTGTGACTCCTCGGCGTGGTGCTCCACCAGCCCCGAGACCCCCGCCTCTTCGAGGAACTGCAGGCCACAGTCCGAGAAGAACGTCTCCTGGAGGGGATCGATCGCTACGTGGCGCGCCCCAGCATCGGCGTGCGCGAGCAGTCCTTCGCAGATGTGGAGAGCCGAGATAGCATAGCCGAGGCCGACCTCCACCGTTCGCGTCGCTTGCTCCCTTACAACCCACCTTCGCAGCGCCTCGCCTTCGGCGGCGCTTACCGCGAGCGGAAAAAGGTCGTGGCGCGTGCCGTCCGAACGCGCCACGGCGGTGCCGGCCCTGACCAGCCGCTCGATGATGACGCGTACCCGCCGCGCGGCTGAATCGCGCTCGAGATGGCCTGTCTCGTCCACGCGCCGGCACCTCCCGTTGCCCACTCTCCGCCTCGGTCACACGGTACCATGGCAAACCCTACTACTATCTCATATCCGTCCGGGCGAGCGTGAGGTCCCTCAAGACGTCCATCGAGGACCCTCGAACTAACGTGTGGTTGTACGGGTTTCGGATTCTCGGCAGTATCGTCCCGAGAGGTTTAGTGGGTCTCAGCCAGCCGGTGGACACTCGGGCGTTGCGCGTCTGGCCAGGAACCTTCGGGCACGTCCGATGCCCGGGGAACGCACGCGTGGCGGTCGCGACGCGCCCTAACCGGGTAGTGGTTTGGGACTGGGTTTGCACAACATGTAGAAGGTGGTGCAAGGGCGGGGTCCAGGCGGTAGTCTTAGGCCATGCTCGTGGATACCGGCAAGGGACACACGATCCTGGGCATCGATCCCGGGACGGCGACGATGGGGTGGGGCGTCGTGCGTCAGGAGGGCAGCAGGCTCAGGTACTTGCAGCACGGCGCCATCACCACGCCGTCCAACTGGACCATGCCCCGGCGGCTCGGGCGCCTCTTCGACGGCGTCACCCAGCTCGTCGAGGGGTACAGGCCCGACACGGTCGCCGTCGAGGAACTCTTCTTCAACACGAACGTGACGACCGCTATCACGGTGGGCCAGGCCAGGGGGGTGGCGCTGCTGGCGGCCTACCGGGCTGGTCTAGAGGTCGCGGAGTATACGCCGCTTCAGGTAAAGCAGACGATCACGTCCTACGGCCGGGCGGACAAGCGGCAGGTGCAGGAGATGGTGCGGGCGCTGCTGAACCTGCGCGAGATACCGCGCCCGGATGATGCCGCGGACGGGCTCGCCATCGCCATCACCCACGCGTTCTCGAGCCGGATTCCGGGAAAGGTGGGGGTGGGGAAATAGCGTGCCTTGCGGGATAATTAGCCGATGATTTACAGGCTCAGAGGGATACTGGTAGAGAAGGACACCGAGGGCGTCGTGGTGGACGTCGGGGGCGTGGGGTACCGGGCATCGGCCTCGCTCGGCACCCTGCGGGCGCTGCCCTCGCTCGGCGAGGAGTGCGTGATACACACGCGGATGGTGGTGCGGGAGGACGCCATGCTCCTGTTCGGCTTTGCGGCCAGGGAGGAGCGCTCGGCGTTCGACGCCCTCACGGCCGTTAGCAAGGTCGGGCCGAAGCTCGCGCTCTCGGTGCTCTCGACGATGACGCCGCCAGAGGTCTCGGAGGCGGTGGCCAGGGGGGACGTGATCAAGCTGGCCTCCGTGCCGGGCCTCGGCAAGAAGACGGCCGAGAGGCTGGTGCTCGAGCTCAGGGGCAAGGACCTCGCGGTCTTCGGCCCCGAGCCGGCCGTGGCCTCCAACGGCGGTGGCGGCCCGTTCATGGAGGCCAGGGACGCGCTCGCGGCGCTCGGCTACAGGATCGAGGAGGCGGAGAAGGCACTCAATGACGTGCCCCCGCAGGACTCGGTCGAGAAGTACATAAAGGAGGCGTTACGGCGGATAGGGAGCAGGCGCTAGGCGTGGAAGAGATGGACGACTTCACCGTGCGCGGCAACGACGGGCTGCCCGAGGACATAACGGGTGCTGCCGGCTGGTCCGAGGGCGGGCCTTCCGAGGAGCACGCGCTGGCCCCCGAGCCCCTCGTCGGGGACGACGAGCCGCAGCTCAGGCCCGGCTCGCTCGACGAGTTCGTGGGGCAGGAGGCTATCAAGAAGAACCTCAGGATCTTTGTCGAGGCCGCCAAGAGGCGCGGCGAGCCGCTCGACCACGTCCTGCTCGCGGGTCCTCCGGGGCTGGGCAAGACGAGCCTCTGCCGCATCCTGGCCGACGAGATGGGCGTAGGCTTGCGGCCGACGAGCGGTCCCTCCCTCGAGCGGGCCGGGGACATGGCGGCCATCCTCACGTCGCTGGAGGAGGGCGATTTCCTGTTTATCGACGAGATCCACCGCCTCAACCGCCAGATAGAGGAGGTCCTCTACCCGGCGATGGAGGACTACGCGATGGACATCGTGCTCGGGCAGGGCCCTTCCGCGCGCACGATCCGGATGGACCTGCCGCGCTTCACGCTCGTCGGGGCGACTACCCGCACGGGCCTGATGACCAAGCCGCTCCTCGACCGCTTCGGGGTCTCGGAGAAGCTGGACTACTACACGCCCGAGGACCTGCAGAAGATCGTGGTCCGCGCGGCTGGCATCCTGGACATCCCTATCTCCGAGGACGGTGCCGAGCAGCTCGCCCGCCGCAGCCGCGGCACGCCGCGGGTGGCCAACCGCCTTCTCAAGCGAGTGCGGGACTACGCGCAGGTGATCGGGGACGGCATCATCGACGAGGAGACCGCCAGGGCGGCGCTGGAGATGCAGGGCGTGGACCACCTCGGGCTCGACCGGGCCGACCGCGACTACCTGGGTCTCGTCATAGACAAGTTCGACGGCGGCCCTGTGGGCGTCGGGACCATCTCCGTGGCGCTGGGCGAGGCGCGCGACACCGTCGAGGACGTCTACGAGCCGTACCTTCTGCAGAGCGGGCTCATCCAGCGCACCCCCCGCGGCAGGATCGCCACGAACCGCGCCTACGACCACCTCGGCATCCCCTCCCCGGCCGGAAGGTAGCCGCGAAGATCCACTAAAGCTACCGGGGGCGGCGGACGATCACCTCTGCATGCGAGACCTCGAAGAGCGGACGCCCCCGGAAGCCTTCGACGACGACCCACTGGCGTTCGCGGTCTTCGCCCTGACGCACGCCGCCTGCGGCGACGTGACGGAGGTGCGCATCGGCGAGCGGTGCATCCTCGGCTGGTGCCCGTCTTGCGCGACGGTGCGAACCTTCGTCTCGCCAGACGGGTAGCGTCGGCACGTAAGATCCCGGCGACGGCCGGGGCTTCCTCTGCAGGTTCCCCCGTTGCCCGTCCCCCGTGTTTCTCGTCCGAACAACCGCCGTCCTGCGAGACACCAGAGAGCGTGATCCGGCGCCGGTATCCCCGCGTACACAGAGATATCTTGCAAGCGCGGGGCAGGGCCGGCACGTAGCCCGGATTACTTTGGCCGGCCCCGGGTACAGAGGGGGCATAGCATGCACCGAGACGCGGAGACGGAGGCGAAGGCGGAGGCGGGGGAGAGGCCGGATCATCATCCCCCCAGGGTCGCCGACGCCCTCAAGAGCGGCGTGTCGGTCTCCGTTACGAGCTGGAGCGGCCGTCAGCTTCAGGGCACCGTCTCCGACAGGGACGAGGCGGGGCTCCTGCTCGACCTGGATGGGGCGGACGGGCGGGAGGGTTACGCCTTCCTGCCGTGGACCAGCGTGGAGAGGGTGGACATCCCCGAGGTGGCCCACCGTCGCGTAAAGTACCTGCAGGGTTGACGGTCCGGGCGGGGATGCGGGCCCTCGCGGGCGCCCGCAGGGTCTCGTAGAGGGGGGTCTCATTGGCCTGGAAGTGGAGCGTGACCACGGCGGCGCGGGACCTCGAGGATTGGTTCGACGCCTGGCGTTTAGAGGTCAAGCGCCGGCACGGGCTCTTGGGGCGGCTAGAGGTCCTGCCCTACAGGGGGCACGGCACGGAGCGGCGGCTGTTCTTGAGGGGCAGGGTGCTCGAGGAGAAGGGCATCACCCGCTCGATGAGCGACGATACCCTGTGGGAGAACCTGCGCAACATGGCCCGACGCTTCGGCAGCGACGAGATCGCCGGCGCCCGGGTCCGCGCCACGTTCGGGGACGTGCGCGCGCACGTCGTGGCCGACGAGGAGGGCTTCTTCGACGTCTCACTGGAGCTTGAGGAACCGCCGGACGCGGCGGACAGCTGGCACGCAGTGGAGCTTGAGCTCCTCCATCCGGACTCGCCGGGCGCCGGGTCCGTGCGCTCGACCGGGCACGTGCTGGTGCCCGGGCGGGCTCGGTTCGCCGTAATCAGCGACCTGGATGATACGGTCGTCCACTCGAGCGCGACGAACGTCCTGAAGATGGCCTGGATCGTCGTGCGCAACAACGCCTACA
The DNA here is from genome assembly GCA_030447045.1 of Rubrobacteraceae bacterium. The sequence continues at coordinate 8,578 of JAUJMB010000060.1, forward strand.
CGCGGCTGCCGTTCCCCGGCGTCTCGGCCTTCTACGAGG
>JAUJMB010000061.1 GCA_030447045.1 Rubrobacteraceae bacterium
GGCCCTCCCGGTCGAAGCCGATCATGAGCGCCTTGCGGATGTTGATGTTGTCCAGCCCCGGCGCCTTCTGGTTGAGCCGCCCGTAGACGGTAAAGGGCTCGACCCTCCTGAAGAAGTCGGGGCTATCCTCGTACTGCTTGACCTTGTTGCCCTCCAGAGAGGTCAGGTCGAGCTCCCCGCCCTCGTAGAGGTTGATCGCGGTGTCGTTCTCCTTGACGATGCGGCCGTTGATGGTCTCGACGGCGACGTTCTCCTTGTCCCAGTACTTGTCGTTCTTCTCGAGGACGACGGTCTGGCCGCCGCCTTCGGTGCCAGCGGTCATCGTGTACGGGCCGTTGTAGAGGAGGCTGTCCCCGTCCTGGGCGTACTTGTCGCCGAGCTTCTCGACGAACTCCTGCTTCTGCGGGAAGTACGTCCCGAAGCTCGTGAGCTGCAGGAAGAACGGCGACTTGTTGTTGAGCTGGACGCGCAGGGTCTTGTCGTCCGGCGTCTCGATGGCGACGCTGCCCGGATCGCCCTTCTTCGTGTTGAACGCGTCGGCGCCCTTGACGAACGTCGAGATGATGTAGGCGTACGTGGCGGCCGTCTCGGGGTCGAGCACCTTGAGCCAGGCGTACTTGAAGTCCTGGGAGGTCACGGGGTCGCCGTTGGACCACTGGACGCCGTCCCTCAGCGTAAATTCGTAGGTGAGCCCGTCGCCGCTGGTCTCCACGCCCTCGGCTATCTCCGGGATGGGCTTCTGGTCCTGGTCTAGCCTGTAGAGGCCGGCCATGAGGTTGGTCAGCACGTTGAATGATACGGAGTCCGTGGTGGTCACGGAGTTGAGGTCGGGCACCTCGGCCGTGAGGTTTATGTTTAGTACCTTGGACTCGCTGCCACCGCCGCCGCCGCCGCTCTGGCCCCCGCCGAAGATGCTTCCGCACCCGGCGGTCCCCAGCAAGGTGGCGCCCGCCAGGCTCGCCCCGCCCATCTTCAGGAAGTCCCTGCGGCTGAACCCGGCGCCGACTAGCGGCTTCCGCGCACCATATCTACCTGTGGCCATTCGGCCCTCCTTTCCCATCCCGGCGCTCTGTGCCCGGGAACCCTGACTCCACTATAACGGTCCCCCCGTCCGAGCGCCCGCGCCCACGCGCGGCTAGGCTCTCGCAACCCCGGACAGGGCGTCCCGGTAAGGATTTGTGCAAAATCGTTCTACGACTTTCTAGGCTGGGTTGCGTTAACGGCACTGTAACCGGGCCACGGAAACGTTGTCAAGCCTCATGTGCATACTCCCAACGGCCCGACCCCCTCCTTGCATGCAAAACGGAGGAATGGTTATACATTCGGCCGATGCAAGGCCTCCGTCAGGCCCTCCACGGGCCGGCGTAGAACCCGCAGAGGACCCGAAGCGCCCCCGACACGGGCCCCACCGCCCGCCCCACGTCCCCCTCGACCAGCACGGCCAGCGCGAAGCTCCTGCCCGGCACGAGTAGGAGCCCGGCGTCGTTCTCCACGCCGTCGAGCTCCCCCGTCTTGTGGGCGTAGCGGGCGCCGGGCGGGGTCGGAAACGTTATGCTGGGGACGAGCCGCTGACCCAGCAGGAGCCCGAGGGCAAGCTCCCTCGATTCGCGCGTGAGGCCGGGTCCGGCCCAGATCTCGCGCATCAGCGCCACCATGTCGGAGGCCGAGGTGGTGTTCTCCTCCCCGCGCGACCGTGCTCCGAAATCCATCATCTCGCGGCGCAACGAGGTGCGCCGCAGACCGAGCCCACCCGCAAGCGCGTTGATACGGTCCATGCCCAGGCGCCGAATCAGCCCGTTCGTCGCCGTGTTGTCGCTGACCGTGATCATGCCCCCCGCAAGCCCTCCCAAGGATACCCGCGCCGGAAGGCTCACCGCCCCGAGCATCTCGGAGTCTTCGACCAGGTCTTCGGGCCAGAGGACCAACTCCTCCCCGAGCGATACCAGGCCCGCATCCGCCTGCCGCAAGAGCTCCGCGAGCACGAGGACCTTGATCAGGCTCGCGCTCGGAAACGCCTCTCTGTCGGCCAGGCCGAAACCCACCCCGGCGAGGGGTCCCTCCAGGCCCAAGGCGCGGATCCCAACGCGGTACCCGCCCGGATCTTCCAGTCCTTGGAGCGCGGACCGAACCGCATCCTCGGCGGACCTCCCTCCGTCAGCCCCCCGCTTCATCTCGACGTCGCGTCCAAAACGGCGGAACCTCAAGCGTAGCGGGCGAAGCCCCAGTATGGATCTTCCTCGACGCCGCGGACGACCGTGCCGGAGGAGCCGTGTTCCGAGAGGTAGGTCCCATCGCCGAGGTAGAAGCCGACGTGGGTTATCGAGTCCTCGCCGAAGAAGATCAGGTCGTCCCTCCCGGCCACCTCCCAACCTTCGCGGCTCCTGAACGGCGCCCGTTCGAACTGGTCGTCGGCGTCGCGGGGTACGGCCACGCCGAGCAGCCCCATCACGCGGAAGACCAGCCCGGAGCAGTCCATCCCGACCGTCGAGTCCGTGCCGCCCCACCGGTAAGGCAGGCCGAGCAGCTGGTGCGAGACCTCAACAGGCGACGCCCCCGCGGCCTCGCCCGCGGGCCCCACCTCCTCCGGTTGCAACGCCGCCAAGCCGCCGTCGGGGCGCCGGATCTCGTCTCCCTCCCGCCGCAGCAGCGCACCGAGGGGCAGGCCGGCGGCCCCGTTGGGCGCGACGACCGCCAGGTCCGGTTCCCAGCCGGGAGCCTCCACGAGCCCGTCCCGGCGCGCCCACCCAGGGTAGCCGCGCCCGTCGAGGCCGGTCGCGTGCCCGGGAACGACGACCCGCAGCCAGCCGTCGCGCCCCTCCAGCACCTCGAGGCGCTCCCCCGCGACGATCTCGGTGACGAGCGGCGCGTCCCCCTCGGGCTCCTCGAGCACCGGGACGGAACCCGTCGCGATCAGACCGTTGCCCAATTGACCTCCATTGACGAATCCTGGGACGGAATCATAGCCCCGCCTTCACCCACGGTCCCCCAAAATACGGGCGTCGGGCGCGATGCGCCCCCAAGACGGGGTGGCGCCATCCGCACAGAAAGCTGGCGGCGCGATCCGCGCAGCGGACCGCCCTACGCGTCGCGGCGGTCGCGGACGAACGCCTCGTAAGAGGGGTAGTCGGGGCGGGGCACCCGGCGTCCGGAGACGAGGGCCAGGATGGAGGCGCCGGTCCCCAGCAGGGCAAGCGCGAAGAGCAGGAGCTCGCCGAGAAACGGGATCAGGGCGGTCGCGGCCACGAGGACGGCCCCGACGGCGGCGGCCATGGCGTTGCCCGACCGGTAGCGGCCGGTGGCGAGGACCACTTTTCGGCCCACGCAGAACGCGGCGACCAGAGCGCCGTAGAAGACAAAGGCCAGGTAGGCCGGCGCCAGGAGCAGGAGAAGCGGCACGCCGACCACGGAGACGGCGAGCGCCACGGAGAGGACTAGGACCGCGGGCACGGAGACGAGGCCGACGAGCAGCGACCAGCCGGGGACCGCCTCGGCCCGCCGGGCGGCGGCGGAGAGGGAGCGCGGGGCGGCGACGGCGGCGAGCACGACGCAGGCCGCGAACCCCGCGGCGGCGAAGAACCAGCCTATGTAGCCGATAAGATCGTCGTCCTCGGACGAACCGAAGTCCGGCATCATGCCCGTCCTCATCGACCCGACCACGGCGCCGGGGGCCTGGTCGACCTCGCCGCTACCGGACCGGGCGTAACCCATCACCCTCGCCTCGGGCCCAAGGTCGATGTCCCCGTGGTCCACGTCGACGTTGCCCCCGACGCGGGAGTTCACGTAGACGTCGCCGAAACCGGCGTCCACCTCCCCGGCGACGGGGGCGCGCACCGCGATATCCCCGAAACCGGAGTTGACGCTGCCGCGGACCGGAGCGTCCACCGCGACGTCGCCGAACGCCGAGTGGACGTCGCCGGTTGCCGGCCCGCGCACGGTGGCGTCCCCGAAGACCGTGGAGACCTCGCCCGCGTACGCGCCAGGCTCTACCGTCACGTCCCGGAACACGCTCTTCTCCCCGGCGTACGCGGGATGGGGCGGCAGGAACATCACGAGGCCCACCAGGGCGACGGATGCCGCGATCAGGGGTCGCGCGTCGAAACGCGGGAAGGTTGCGGAGACGCTCATGCTTCGCGCGCGCGCCGGCGCGAGACGGAGACCACCACCCCGGCTATGAGCAGGTCCACGACCGCCCCGATGCCGAGGGCCACGAGAAGCGCGGGCCCCGCGGCCACGAGGAACGCCTCGGCCACCTCCGCGAGTCCCGACACGAACCCCCAGAAGGCGACCACCGAGTCGACGGCGAGGGCCGCCGGGTTGGTCCCGTCGAGGCTCAGGGCCAACGAAACCAGCGCCAGAAGCGCCGTCGCGAGCCCGGCCCACAGGATCCGACCGCCCAAAAGGCGCGTCGGCAGCGCCATCGCCACCTCCCGGCAGACGGAGCGGGTCTCGCCCACCGCGAGGGAACCGATGCTCGCGTTGAGCGTCAGCTCTTCCCTGTAGAGCTCCTGGCAACCCGGACAGCGGCCCACGTGATCCCTGACCTCCCGTTCCGCCTCGGGGGAGAGCCCCCCGTCGGCGAGCTCGAAGACCCTCTCGGGGTCGCAGCGGGGGCCGCCGGGGCGGCTCATGCCCGCTCCCCCGCCTCCTCGAGCCTCCCGGCCAGCATGTTGCGGGCGCGGAAGAGCCGGCTCTTGACGGCCGGCACGGAGATGGAGAGTACCTCGGAGATCTCGGCGTAGCTCATGCCCTCCGAATACCGCAGCACGATGGGAACGCCGTAGGTCTCGGGCAGCGTCGCTATCGCGGCCTGCACGCTGCGGGAGAGGTCTTTGCGGGCCGCCTCCGACTCGGGGCCGCGGGAGACCGCCGCGTGCGTCTCCGGGTTGAACTCGACGACCTCCCGCCGCCGCCGTAAAGTGTCTATCCCGAGGTTGTTGGCGATGGCGAGCAGCCACGTCTTGAAGCGGTACTCGGGGTTGAAGGTCTCGAGCCGGTCGTAGGCCCGCAAGAACGTCTCCTGCACGAGGTCCTCGACGGAGATCTCACGCTTCGCGTAGGGGTAGAGCACCTTCCCCACGAGCCGCTCGTACCGGCGCACCAGTTCCTCGTACGAACGCAGGTCACCCGCGAGCGTCCTCGTGACGAGCTCGGTGTCCTCGAGCCCGGCACGCCGGACCGAGAGGCCCTTGAGCCTCGCCCGCCAACCCCCCACCGCCACAGCTGATGCGTGTCCCATAACAAAAGGAGTATACGCCCCCGAACCGGAAAGGTTTCGGTTTGGCCGTCAGGTTTCAGTGGTCAGCCTTCAGCCTCCCCGCGAACGGAGCCACCGATCGCATCAGAAGGCCCTCGTCAAGGGGCCAGACCGCAAAGGCCGCGGCCAAAACGCGGCAACGGCGCGCCGGCTCGGGAGAAGGCCGAGCGGGCTGACCGCTGAAACCTAGATAGAGGTCTGCCCGTCCACGCTGAGGCCGGAGAGCCTGGAGGCGTGTTCGGTGAGGGCGGAGGAGTCTAGGATGGCGATGCGGCGGTTGCGGTTCTCTATGACGCCCTCGCGCTGGAACTCGCTCATCACCTTGGAGACGGCCTCCCTGGTGGAGGCGATCATGTTCGCCAGGTCCTGGTGCGTGAGGCGCACGTCGATGAGCGTGCCGCTCCCGTTCTCCCGCCCGAAGCGCTCGCCCAGGTTGCCCAGCAGCGTCGCCAGGCGCGTGGAGACCTCCCTGTGCAGCAGGCTCTCTATGACCTCGTCGGACTGCCGGAGCCTCTCGGAGAAGGAGGAGAAGAGCTTGAGGGCGAACTCGGGGTCCCTCTTGATGACGGCCTCGAGCGAGCTCTTCTGGACGCTCGCCACCCGGGACTCGGTCACGGCCTCGGCGAAGACGTTCTGCCAGCGGCCCTCGACGAGGTTGAGCTTGCCGAAGACGCCGCCGTTCTTGAGGAGGGCGGTGGTCGCCTCCTTGAAGTCGCCGTAGATCTTGTACAGCCGCACGGTGCCGGAGAGCAGGAAGTAGAGCTGGTCGTCCGGGTCCCCCGGGGCGAAGATGGTGTCCTTGGGCGAGAACCTGCGCTCCACGGTCCTGAGCCCGGCCTCCTCGAAGGCTTCGAGGCTAAACCCCTCTGGAGCACTGGTTGCGGCGAATCCCCCGGTGTTGTGGCTCAAAAGCATCTGGCTCTTCTACCTCTCTCACAGTCCCCCGACACTCGGCACCCCCCGCCGGGCGGCGCCATTATACCCAAACATTCTAAACGACTCGATGGCCCCGGATGCATAACCTGTTACTTTTTCGAGAATTGTTCCTGAAACGGATCTTGGCCCGGTCCGGCCGCGGCCGAGACCCGACCGGGGCCTCTAGGCGGCGCTCCGGCGCCAGTGGAGCCCCACGCCCTCGCGCTTGGCGACGAAGAGCAGGTCGTCGCGCAGGGCGTCCACGTCCTTGTCGTAGACGCTGACGATGCAGAACCCGCAGTGGCGGTAGGCCCACACGAAAGGTGCCAGGTCCCCTACCACCCTGGACTCTGAGCCAAGGCCCCAGGCGTCTGCCAGCTTCAGGCGTCCCTCCACCAGGTCGAGGTCGATGCGCCAGCCCTCGTCGGTGGGCACCTCGAAGTAGCCCGGGAGGTGGCCGGCCGGGACCATGCCGTCCTCGAGGTCCTTCGCGAAGGCCCTCTTGTGGGCCTCGACGCCGGCGAGGTAGTCGGTGTCGTCCACCCGGCGCGGGGCGCCCGGCGAGTACCTGCGGTTCTCCGTAACCTTCACGCCCTCGGGCGGGTAGAAGCCCACGAAAGGCACCGGGGAGCGCCACAGGTGCTTCACGACCCCCAAAGTGACGTTGCGCCGGGCCGCCGGCTTCCCGACCGATTCGGCGAGCCGCACCCCCGCGAGGCGCATGTGCCGGGGCTCCCACGGGTGCGGCTCGCCGACCGTCCGGAGCCTGCGCCGCCTCTTCGTTATCCGACGAACGTCTTCCATAGCGGGGATATTCTACAACCTGTTTTCTTCCCCCGCCCGGGCCAAGCGGAGGTTTCTGATACCGGTTTTCGGCCGCCGGGCCGCGCGGTAGGTGGTCGACCGGGACCCCGCTGGCCGGATCTTCGCCGTACGCGCTTCCCGCCATCGGCGGGTTCGGGCACGAAAAAGGGCGGGGCCCGGAGGCCCCGCCCTTTAGAGGAGACGGTCTCCCTTACTCGCGGCTCAGGGCGAAGAGGTAGAGCAGCGTGAGGAGCGAGGTCAGGGCCGCGGCGATGTAGGTGAAGGCCGCCGCCGTGAGCACCCGCCGGGTGCCGCCGGCCTCGGTGGCCGAGAGGATGCCGTAGCGGGTCAGCAGGCCGTAGGCGCGGGTCGAGGCGTTTATCTCGACCGGCAGCGTGACGACGTGGAAGGCGAGGACGCCGGCGAAGGCGATGACGGCGAGCTGGATAAAGAGCTGGCCGATCCCCGAGGAGACGCCCGTGATGATCGCCATAAAGAACAGCGGGGTCCAGAGCTGGCCGCCGAAGTTCACTATCGGCACGAGGCCAGAGCGGAGCTTCATCGGGACGTAGCCCGAGGCGTCCTGGATGGCGTGCCCGACCTCGTGGGCCGCCACGCTCACCCCCGCGATGGTGCTCTCCCTGAAGTTGCTCTCGGAGAGCCTGACGACCTTGGAGCGCGGGTCGTAGTGGTCCGTGAGCGTGCCGGCGACCGGCTCGACGCGCACGTTCGTCAGGCCGTTGCGGTCGAGGATCATGCGGGCCGTCTGCGCGCCGGTGAGGCCGCTGTTGCTCCTCTGCTTGGAGTACTTCTTGTAAGAACTCCTGACCCAGAGCGCCGCAGCGCCCGAGATCAGGGCCCCTATGATCATTATGAATAGGTATCCGAATCCAATACCGCCCAACGCTTGTTCCTCCTAGGAAGATTTACTGCCCATATTCTACTACACGTATGTACGCCCGAACGGCCCCGAGGTTGCCGAAAATTCGCCCTTGCAGGGGGATAAAGAAGGGGCGGGGATCCAGAGATCCCCGCCCCTTCGGGTCGTGTGGTCGGGTGTGCCGGAGGCTACTTGCGGGCGGCCTTGAGGTCGTCCACGACCGAGGGATCGGCCAGGGTCGAGGTGTCGCCGAGGTTCTCCTGGCCCTCGGCCACGCCGCGAAGGACGCGGCGCATGATCTTGCCGCTGCGCGTCTTCGGCAGGTCGGGGGTGAAGATGATCTCGTCGGGCCTCGCGTGGGGACCTATGCCCTTGCGGACCTGGTTGTTGAGCTCCTTGATGAGGTCGTCGTCGCCCTCGCGGTCGCCCTCGAGGATGACGTAGGCGACGATGGCCTGGCCCTTGTCCTCGTCGTTGCGGCCTATGACGGCGGCCTCGGCCACGGCCTCGTGGCTCACGAGCGCGCTCTCGACCTCCATCGTGCCGATGCGGTGCCCGGAGACGTTCATCACGTCGTCTATCCTGCCGGTGATGGTGTAGTAGCCGTCCTCGTCGCGCTCGGCGCCGTCCTCGACAAAGTACTTGTCGCCGAGGCGCTCCCAGTAGGTCTTGCGGTAGCGCTCGGGGTCCTTGTAGATCGTGCGGAGCATGCTCGGCCACGGCCTGGTGACGACCAGGTTGCCCTTGCCGGC
>JAUJMB010000062.1:0-4823 GCA_030447045.1 Rubrobacteraceae bacterium
GCCTATGCCGCGGCCTGGCGCCTGGCGTGGTGCTCGGCGGCGGAGACGTGGGCCTCGAAGAGGGAGCGCTGCTGCCGGCTGGCTCCGCGCATCGCCTCGGCGTGCCACTGGACGCCGACGAGCCACCGGTTCGAGAGGTCCGCCCCCTCGATGGCCTCGATAACCCCGTCGGCGGAGCGGGCGGAGACCGCGAGGCCGTCAGCTAGGTCTTTGATCCCCTGGTGGTGGTACGAGTTGACCTTCACGGCTCCCCGCCCCGCAACCTCGGCGAGGTAAGACCCGTCCCGCACCTCTACCTCGTGGGTGGCCTGCCACTTGGGCGTGGTCTGGCGGTGCTTGAGCACCTCCCCGCCGAACTGCGAGGGGAGGTCCTGGTAGAGCGTCCCGCCAAGGACGACGTTCAAGACCTGCAGGCCCCGGCAGATCCCGAACACCGGTATCCCCCGCGCCAGCGCCGCCTCCAGCAGCGCCACCTCGAAGGCGTCCCGCTCGGGGATGGTCGGGCCAAGCTCGGGCACCGGCTCCTCGCCGTAGTAGCCGGGGTCGAGGTCGCTGCCACCGCTCAACAGAAGCCCGTCGAGGCTCCCGATCACGGCCTCCGCCATCCGCCGCTCGCCCACCGGCGGCAACACCACAGGAGCCCCGCCGGCCTCGGCGACCCCCGCGACGTAGTCCAGGTCGGCCCGCACGAAGTGCCCCAAGGGGCGCTCCGCTACCTGATCCACGTCCTCTTTCAATGTGGCCGTTACGCCGATTACCGGGGTCATCGCCTTCTCACTTTTTAACGCTTTCTTCGTATACCTTAACTAAAGGGCGGCAGAATAGCAAACCACGACCGCGATGGCGAGGAGGAGCCCGTAGCCGACGAGCCTCGTCGCAAGCGATGGGGTGTAGTCCGGTCTGGCTTCGTGGGGGACGAGGTCGAGGCGATCCCCTACGTGGTGGACTTCACCGGCTCTTTCGCGCTCTGCTCCGATGGGCTCTCCCCCTCCTGCTGTTCCTTGGCGGCCTTCTCGGCCGCTTCCTTCTGGGCGAGCTTCTTCGGGCAGTCCATGTTTATGCACGTCACCCACGGGCGCTTGCCGCCGAGGACCTTGATCTCGGGGGAGCCGCAGGCGTCGCAGGTGGTGCCTAAAGGTATGATCTCGCCGCGCTGCGGCAGCGGGTAGGTAACGTTGCAGTCCGGGTAGCCCGAGCAGCCGACGAAGCGCTTGCGGCTCTTGCGGCTGCGGCGGACGATGAGGTCGTGCCCGCTCTCGGGGCACTTGCCCAAAGTTTCGTCCGTGCGGATGCCCTCCCAGACGATGTCCGCGAACTCCGTCTCGACGTTCTGGAGGTGGTCGTAGACGCGGCGCAGCACGTCGCGGGACTCGTCGACGACGGAGTCCTTGGAGATCTTGCCCTCCGAGATCGCGTCCATGCTCTTCTCGAGCTCGGCGGTCATCTCGTGGGAGGCTATCTCGGAGGCGAAGTACTTGAGGGCCTCTGCGACCTTCACGCCCTTCTCCGTCGGCACGAGCGGGTCGTCGTGGACGTAGCCGCGGTCGTAGAGGTTCTGGATGATGTTGGGGCGGGTGGCCTTGGTGCCGAGGCCCAAGTCCTCCATCACGTTTATGAGGCGGCCGGCGCCGTAGCGGCCGGGGGGCTGGGTCTCCTTGGCGAGGATCTCCTTGCCCACGACCTTGACGACGTCGCCTTCCTTGAGGTCCGGTATCTCCTCGTCGGCGCGGCGGCTGTAGGGGTAGACCCCGAGCCAGCCCTCCTCGGTGACGACCGTGCCGCCCGTGGTGAGCGGCTCGCCGCCGGAGTCGAAGCGCAGGGTGGTGCGCAGGGACTTCGACGGCTCGGAGAGCGTGGCGAGGAAGCGGCGGACTACGAGCTGGTAGATCTTCCACTGGTCGTCGCGCATCGCGCCCTTGGTGGCGTGGCCGGTCGGGTAGATCGGGGGGTGGTCCGTCGTCTCCTTCTTGCCCCGCGTCGGCGAGAGCTCTTCCTGCTGCAGGAGCTTCTCCGCGTAGGGCCCCGCCCCCTCGACGCGCTCGAGGTATCCGAGCACCTCGCGCAGGTCCAGCGACTTGGGGTAGACGGTGTTGTCCGTCCGGGGGTAGGAGATGTAGCCGTCCGTGTAGAGGTCCTCGGCGAGCCTGGCCGCCCTCGACGGGCTGTAGCCGAGGCTCGACGCCGCCGTCAGGAACGCGGTGGTGTTGAACGGCGTCGGGGGCTTGCGCGTCGCGGACTTCTGGTTGACCTCTGTTACGGTCGCCTCGTCGGCGACGTTCTCGTAGGCCTCTTTGACCTTCGCCTCTTCCTCGAAGCGGGCGGTGCCGTGGCGGACGGTGAACGGCTCGCCGTTCTTGAGGTTCACCTCGAGCTCCCAGTAAGGGACCGGCACGAAGGCGCGGCGCTCCTTCTCGCGCTCGGCTATAAGGACGAGCGTCGGGGATTGGACGCGGCCGACGGAGAGGAAGGCCGGGCCGTAGCGCTTCGTGGCGCGGCTTACCCACCGGGTGAGGGTGGCGCCCCAGATCAGGTCGATGTCCTGCCGGGCCTCCCCCGCCTCCGCGAGGTCCCTCGACACCTCGACGAGCTCGTCGAACGCCCTATTCACCTCGCCGGGGGTAAGCGCCGAGAAGCGCGCCCGCTCGACGTGGTCGACGAGCTTGGGGTTCGCCTCGAAGACCAGGGAGAGGGCCTCGACACCGATAAGCTCCCCCTCGCGGTCGAAGTCCGTCGCGATGACCACCCTGTCGGCCTTCTTGGAGAGGGACCTGACCGCGTCGGCCACCCCCTTCTCGGAGACGGACTTAAGGATCTCGGCGTCTATAAGCTCCCTTGGTTCGACCTTCTGCCAGTTCGAGTACTCCTCGGGGTACTCGGGGTTCAAGACGTGCCCCTTGAGCCCCACAGAAACGGTCTCCTCGCCCTTCCACATAAACGTCTGGTGCGGCACGGAGCGGTGCTTGCCCTCCTTCACCGGACCCTCCGCCAGAAACTGGGAGACCTTCTTGGCCGTATTGGCTTTCTCAGAGATAATTAGTCGCATATTGCTCCCGTTTATAACACAGTGTAGCTGTACCATATCCCGACTTCGTGGGGCCGCCCTCGCTTCCACGAGCCTCGGCTGTGCGCCGGCGGCGGGTCGCCCAAAAGGTTATACGGTCAAGTTCAGGCACCGTTGCGGCGGCGGTCGAGGATGTCTTTCAGCCGTTCCGCGAGCCTCTCCGGGTCCGGCATGGCCCAACTCTGTTGCATCTCCCCGGACTCCACCTCGTAGACCATCGCCCGCTCAGGCCGAATCACCAGGTGCCCATCGGCGCAGAGGGTCTCGACGTTCCGTTGAACGGCCGGCTTGCGCCACATGACGTCGTTGACGTTAGGACAGAAGATCACGGGCTCCGCCGAGGCCAGTATGGTGGTCGTCAGCAGGTTCGGGGCGAGGCCGTTGGCGGCCTGACCGAGCAGGTTCGCTGACGCCGGCAGGATCACGAACGCCTCGGCCCATCGGGCGAGCTCCAGGTGTCCCGGCCTCTTCTCTACGCCCGGCGGGCCGTCGATAAAGACCCCGTCGCAAACGTGCGCGACCGTGGTGGCCGGCAGCAGGGCGTCCGCGGCGGCGGTCATTATCACCCTGACCTCTTTGGTTAGGGTTCCCCGCAAAACCACCAGGTAGGAGAGTAGGTTGAAGACCGCAGCGGAGCCGGAGACACCGACCAGCAGGCGCTCCATCTGCCGCTGCCCATGTGGGTGGCTCACGCGCCTCCCGTCGCCGGCATCAGCGCCTGTAGGTCCTCCCGCAGCTTTCGGGTCTGGCCCAGGCATGCCTCCTGCAGGGCCACCCACGTGGGGAACCTGTCCCCGGCGGTAAGGGCCGACTGACGAAAGAACCACTCGGCCCGGCGCAGGGTCTCGAAGACGGCCCCACTCTTGAGTGCCGCTTCGTAGAACGCGTCAGGTTCGGGCGACGCCGTGGGCGCGCTCTCTGGCCCCCGGCTCATATCTGTGAGCGCCCGGAGCACCGTCCAACTCGGAGCGCTGGATCCGAGATCCTCCTCCACGTCGACCGCGTCGTCGTAGAGTTGCACGCCGAGGGCCCAGTTGTGCCAGGAGTCCTTCGCCAAACAAAGCACCTCGTCGGAGGCCCCCGCAAGGAGCAGAACGGCGTCGACCGGCGCGCCGTACGGGCCGTGCCGGGCACGGGCGTGCTCGACGTAGTCCTCGAAGTTCGGCGTCTTGAGCCGGCCCCGCAGAGGCGCCCCGTCGACAGCCACGGACATCGCGTGCCGCGCGTGAAGCTCGACGAGCTTCCGGCGAAAGCGGTGGATCTCGGCTCCGAGCGCCTCGGCGTAGCGTGCCTCGATCAAATCTAGAAGCGCGGCATGCAGCTGGTGCGCAGACGACAGCGATGCTGGCATCCCGGCGTCGACGACTTCGTCGATCCAGCGGCTCCGAACGTACTCCAACTTGGACGCCACACCGAGGGTGTGCAGGGCTTCGAAACCCACGGCGTGGACCTGTTCTGCAGGACAGAAGTGCATCGGCATCAGGTGGACGGCAGGTTCGTCGACAGCAACATAGGAATAGAGCGCCTCGAACGCCGCGTCCCTGGCGACGGGAAGGGAGAGGACGTCCCGCTCGGCATCCCCTCCGATCTCGCGAGCATCAATCACGGTGACGCGGCGCAAGCGGGACGCTCCGAATCCGAACGCATCTAGGGTCGAGGGAGGCGAAAAGTTCTCAGCAACCCCAGCCCCTCTTTTGCACCACGATTACGCCAACGTTCGGCAGGGCGACGTACGGCGCATGACCGAGCGAGGCCGCTGCGT
>JAUJMB010000062.1:4923-8598 GCA_030447045.1 Rubrobacteraceae bacterium
GACCCGCCACCTGAACGACTCGAAGCGCTCCCTGGCGGGTATCCAGGCGGTGTGCATCTTGCCTAGCACCGTCGTCGCGACGGAGGGCGTGTAGCGAAGGGCGAGACCGATACCCAGGGCCGCAAAGCACAACGCGGCCAGCGCTGCCTCGAGTCCGAGCATGAACTCGAGCACGCCCCGCCGTTCCTCATCGGCCCACAGGCGCACCCCCGCGAAGGCCGTGGATTCCGCGGCGACGAGGGCGAAGGCCAGCATGCTAAGGGCAAAGGCACCGTTCCTGAGCCTCAAGACGGCGGCGCTCGCCGGCGACATCGCCGCCAGCGCGAACACAATAGCCGCGAGGCCGGCCCATGCTCCCTGCGAGACGGAGATGGGCCACTTAAAGAGCAGGAACTGGATCGGCGCGGAAGCGTAGGCTTGCATCGCCGGGGACGGCCACATCAACCCGACTATGGTTCCGCAGATCCAGGCTACAGGTAGGACTACCGCGGACATCCACAGCAGCCTCCGAAGCCGGGGGCGCTGGATGACCGGTCCGATCGGCCGCGGAGAGAGGCGCCCGGGCAGACCGCCGACCTGGGCCAAGCAGACCCAGCACACGAGCAAGACGCCGGGTAGCTCGGACGTCGCGGCCGCAACGATCTCCGAGCGCCAGCCGGAGAAGCCGTAGGCTACCTGCGTCCAGAAGAGCGCCGCCGCGAACAGGAAATTGAGCGTCGCGAACACGCCGAAGCGGCTCACGCGCGAGAAAATCATCACCGTGGCGATGACCACCGCCGTGACGAGGCACAGTGAACCCAGGAGGACGGCTTGCTCTTGCGCAGCGCTCATGGGAGGTTGTACAGGTCGTGGACGTAAGGGTTCTCCGCCCCCAGAGAACCGGCGACCAGGGCGTAAGAAGCCCTCAGGTTCGCCTCCTGCTCGCGCAGCTGCTCTGAAGCGAAGGGCCGGGCTTGCGCCAGCCTACCGCGGCGGAGCCCAGGGTAGACACGTCTGTCTTCTCCGCCGCCATGGGCTACCAGAAGGTCTCCGGCTGCAAGGTGCCCGAGCTCGTGCAGCAACGTGAGGTCCGCCACCAGGGGAGGCAGACTGCCCGGCAAGAAGATCGCCGCGACGCCGATCTCCTCCGAGAACCGAACCTCTCCCAATCGCCCGGAGAGCGCCAACTGCCGGGAGAGTTCCGGGCAGGTCTCGTCCTGTATGACGTGCATCGAGATCGAGATACCCAGGTAGTCCGAAAGGGCAAGCATATAATCCTCCGGCCCGAAGCTCACGCCGGACAGGCCGAGTATCTCCAGTTCCTCTTGGAACTGCTCGGGGGTCAGAAAAGGCCTGCGGTCAGGGGATGGGGAGAGTTCGTGTCCCGTCCGCCACCGCGACAGCCGCGCGACGCCCGGAATGCGCGACCAGGCGAAGTCACCCATCGTCACCCTCCCGGTGCAGTTGCTCGAACTGCCGGATGATGTTCAGGACCATCTGCCGCTCGCGATCCGGCAGGTTCAAACTCCTGTGAGCTATGGCGCTGACGGTCTCGTCACGGAAGATCTCCATGGCCTCGCTGTCGAGCAGCGGTGGGCTCTTCGAACGGTCCAGAAAGTATGAAGGGTGCACGCCGAAGACGTCGGCGAGCGCCACTACCTGATCCACCGAAGGATCCGGCCGTTTGCCCGTCCTGATCGCCTGGACGTCTTCTTCTGCGAGAGCCCCGAAGCTCAGCCGGGCCACCTCAGCTTCTGTGTACGGCCTCCCCGTGCTCTCGTTCTCTACGACCTCGAAGAGATGCTCGACCTTCTCCCGAACGCCCCGAAGCCCGGGCTCCGCTTTCGCCCCGCCCTCCCTATCGAATTCGTCCGTGAACCACAACTCCGGCGGGAACCCGAGCGCCCGGGCGATGGCACGCAGCTTCTCGTAACCGGGGTTCTCTATTCGTCCTTTTCTGAGGTTCGTAACGTAGGAGCGGGTGACGATGCCGCCCGTAGCCTCGTCGATCTCCTGACCAGACCACCTGCGGCCATCGGGACGCCGGTACGTCTCTAGCAGCCCCTCAAACCTTTTCGCTATGTGCACGTTCCCGCCCCGTTGGCCTGCCCCGACCCCGTCGTTGAAAATACGATACCATAGGTCATATTGTTTAAGCAATACTACAGGACATAATCTTTCAGAGCGGGGGAAGCTTGTGTGCCAGTTCTGGGTGAGGCGAGGGTGCTGAGATCTTCGGGCGGGGTCGCCCTTCTCAAACCGCTCAATAGAAGCGCTTTCAGGCGTCTCTGGGGGGCCGCCGCTCTCTCGATGCTCGCCGACCAGGCCTTTCTCGTCTCCCTGACGTGGCTCGTGCTGGAGCTCACGGGTGCCGGTTCCGGCCTAGGCGTCGTGCTCGCGGTCGCTTCGGTGCCGGGCTTGTTGCTGATGCCGCTGGGCGGGGTGGCGAGCGACAGGTTGTCGGCGGCCGGGGTGGCGGCCGCGGCGGGCGCCGGGAGGACTCTGCTGCTCGCCTGCATGGCCGCTCTGGTCTTCGCCGATGCCACGCGGGTGTGGCACGTGTACGTGCTTGCGGGCTGCCTGAGCGCGCTGGATGCCCTCTACTACCCTGCCTCTATGGCGCTGGTACCCAGGTTGGCCAAACCGGAAGATCTCGAAGCGGCCAACGGTCTCACCCAAGGCGCGGAACAGGTCAGCAGCATCCTCGGTCCCGCACTCGCCGGCTCGCTGGTGGCCACGCTCGGGTTGGGCGCGAGCTTTGCGGTCAAAGCTCTTCTGTTCTCTGCATCCACCGTCATCTTTCTGACCCTCGTCAGGGCCCACGCGTCGCCCCTCTCTACGTCGACGGCTGGCACGGAGGAGGCGCAGGACGGGAGTACCCTGGCGGCACTCGTCGAGGGGGTGCGCTACGCGTGGGGCGACCCCGTGATAAGGGCGATCATGCTGATCCTTGTCGGCATCAACCTCGCGATGGTCGGTCCGCTCTACGTGGGTGGTGCCATCCTGGCGGAGACCCGCCTC
The DNA here is from genome assembly GCA_030447045.1 of Rubrobacteraceae bacterium. The sequence goes on from JAUJMB010000062.1 coordinate 7,924, forward strand.
GGCGGCGCGGGCGCTTTCGGCACGCTGGTGGCCGGGGCGGGTGTCGGGGCGTTGCTCGGTGCACTGGGTGCCGGCTCTCTAGGGCGCATCCGGCGCAGGGGGCTTATCGAGCTGTCGCTGACCGCGGCGCTAGGCGTTTTCGTGGGCGCGTTCGCCTTCGCGCCGAATTTGCTGGTAGCAGGCTCGCTCGCCGTGGCGGTAGGGGCGGCGGCCAGCTTCCTTGCGGTCGTCAACATCTCCTGGCTGCAGGAGCGTTCCGAGCCCGACGTCACCGGACGGGTGATGAGCTTGGCGATGCTCTCTACCATGGCCCTGGACCCCATCTCCTATCTCGCCGCCGGTGCCTTCGTCGGGCTTAACCTGACGGTCGTGTTCCTGGCGGCCGGAGCGCTGCTGATCCTCACTGCTCTCCTGGGCGCCACGAGCCGCACGATGCGGACGGCAGACTGACCGACCCTGCGGGCTCAGGCAGCCCGGGCCCTCTACTCCGGCGTGGACTCGAGCGGTGCCGTGCCGACCAACCGTCGCACGAGCAGCAGGCCGAGGATGCCGAGGAGGGTAGCCCACCAGAGGGTGGCCAGGCGGATCACGAACGTCAGTGCCGCGGCGACCCCCGTGGACATCCCGGCGAGCCTGACGAACTGGAGGGCGAGGCCGGCCTCGACGGCGCCGATG
>JAUJMB010000331.1 GCA_030447045.1 Rubrobacteraceae bacterium
CCGCGTACTCGCCCAGGCCGTACGCGGTGTGGGGCCCCTGCCACCAGGTGAGGACCGACCGACCCCTGTAGCGTTGCACCTTGAAGTCCATCGCGTCCTCGTCATCGCCCCGCAGAGGACGGAACCAGACCGGCCGCCCTTCGTCGTCCACGATCAGGGGCCCGCGCTGCCCCGGGCCAGCCTCGCCGGGCCCGTTCTTCGGCGCGACGAACACGTAGCCGGCGGCGGTCCTCTCCGAGCGCCTCGCGACGCTTACGGCCGGCGGGCGGAGGTCGGGCCGGGAGCGGAAGGCCCACTCTCCGCCGCCCGGCCGGGGCGGGTTGAGGGGGCGGACCCGCCCGACCTCGCCGCAACCGAGAACGCCACCGCCCGCGACCCCGGCCAGCGCGAGCGCCGCGAGGAACCTGCCGCGCGTGATCCGGGCGCCCGGAACGCCGTCCCCCCGTCTGGCCAACCACCCCTCCCTCTACCGGCGTGAACACCGCCTTGCGCTAGGGAGATTATGGCGAGGTCCGCCAGGCGCCGCCACGTCCGCGGTAGCCGGCCTCACGCAGGTGCCTCTGGTGCCGGCGCGTCTGGGCCCTGACTTCATGGAGACCGGACCTGCGCGCTATGGCCCGCGCCCCGACGTACAGCGCTACCGCCAAAGGGTGCTCCTCGGTCCGAGGGTCGGTCACCAGGAGCCCCAGGTGGAGCCGCCCGCATTCCTGCCGAAAGCGTATCGCTGCCGTCAGCGCTTCACCCTCCTCGACGATGATAAAGCGCTCCTCGAAGGCGACCCAGCGTGGCATCCCGTTGAGCTCCAGAAGCCGCGCGATCCGGGGCGCGTCCCGTGGGCTCCCCCGGCGCACGGACGGGCGCCTGCCCGCCGGTGCGTCCGCGCGTGAGGTCGTCGGCCTCCCGGCGGGCGTCTTCTGCGCGTGGTGTAGCTCTCTGGCCAGCCGCTCCTGATCGGCCTCCCGTATTAGCTCCCGGAGACGCCCAGCAAACCAGAAATCACCCAACCCGCTCAAACCGCGCCCTTCCGCTCGCCCCGCCTCTGCCGCAAACGGCACCATCCGCCGCAGACCTCTCGCCGTCAGGCGCCGCTTCCGCGGGTACGCCCCGCTACCAGGAGTTAGTGTGGGTCCCACGCATAAGGATGACCTTTGAAGAGCATTAGATTTTTCCAACTAGTCCCGGGTACCGGCTCTTTCGTCCCGGGCGTGCCACGGCAACGAGGGGCCTGCTCCTGGATCACGGCCGCTTCGGGCCCCGTCCTACCGGAGACCGCCCGAGGAGGACCTGACCGAGGTCACGGATCAAAGGGATGATCGCGAAAAGCGGCTCGTCGAGAGCACGCTTCGCCGGCCGCATCAGGCCCTTTGAAAACTCTAATGCGGGTCAAAAGCATCCCTAATGCCAGTGGCCTAAAACCAACCCAAAGGCGCCCTAACCCGAGGGGGCTACGCTATGGGAGGTGTTGCGCGATGATGCACCCGACACACGCGAGTGTAGGGCTGGTCAGGCTGAGCGACTCGGGCTTCGTGGCCGCTAACCCCGAGGACGACCTCTGCGGCAAGGGCGTCTACGACCCGCATGGGCAGCGCATGGGCAGCGTCGAGGACCTCTACATAGACCGGCAGGAGCGCGAGGTGCGCTTCCTGGAGGTGGGAGCCGGGGGCTTCCTGGGGATAGGGGAGAGGCGTTTCTTGGTGCCGGTCGAGGCCGTGACGAGGGTCTCGGAGGACCGGGTGACCGTCGAGCCGGACAGGACCGAGAAGGCGGACGGGCCCGCCCCGTTCGACACCAAAGTCAGGCCTCCGTCCGCCGACGACCCCAGGAACGACTACGCCTCGCTGCCGTTCGGCAACGCCGAAGGCACCGTCGACACCCGGGGCGGCCACCGCTCCTCGTCTCCGGCCGGCCGCCGGCCGTTCTTGTAGGGTGATGGTGCGTACTGAAGCCGCACGCTGGCAGGATGCCCGCCCTGAGGCCTCCGTCGGGGAAGACTCGGACGCCGTGTGGGGGGTCAGGGGGCTTATGGCCAAGGGCATCCTGCCCGAGGGTCCCACCGAGCAGCGCAGGAGGAACAGACTGCGCGCGCTGAGGGCCGTGGACAGGCTGGGGCTGATGGGGGAAGGGAAATTGCTCGCCGCCCTGGAGAGAAGACCACGCCTGAGGTGGTTGGCCGACGAGGAGGGGGCGAGGTGGGCCGTCCTCGCGGAGCTGGGACGCATCGGGGATCCGTGGGCGTTCGAGCAGGCCGTCGAGTGGGCGCTGCAAAACCGGCCCCGTCCCGAGGAGGCCGGGGCCTACGTTCGCCGCCTC
>JAUJMB010000332.1 GCA_030447045.1 Rubrobacteraceae bacterium
CCGATGTGGAGCCCGGAGATGATGAGCCCCGCCGCCAAGCTCTTCTTCGGCCGCTAGCCCCAGCGAACCGGCCGAGGACCGGGGGAGGCTCTACCCGCGCGCCCGCGCCGCGAACGCAACCCGCCGGCCCGGCTTGGCCGCCACGAGGGGCGGAGAGCCGGGCACCACAGCTACCGAGCGCGGTACACACAGGGCTCGGCCTTCCAGGGCTGTGCTGGGTGTGTCCCGCGTACGCGCGTTGTGGATGTGCCCCGCGACACCTGGGCCGCGGGGTTATCGTGGCCCGAAAGGTGCAGGCGGTAGACTGTCATCTCGGCACGCCAACGGGACGGAGGAGGGCAGTGAGGGAGGACCGGGACGCGAACGCGCCGATCAGGGTCTTTCTGGCCGACGACCACACGATGTTCCGCGAGGGGCTGGCCGGGGTACTGGCCGCCTACGGGTCGATGGAGGTCGTCGCCGAGGTCCCCAACGACGCGGAGGCCCTGCGCCTGGCCCGCGAGCTCGCGCCCGACGTCGTCGTCATGCAGGTACAGATTCCCTTCGAGCGTTCCGTGGAGACGCTTTCGGCCATGCGATCGTTCCCCGATCCGCCGAAGGTCGTGATCTGCACCATGTTCGAGAACCCGCGCTACATCAGGGCCCTGACGGAGGTAGGGGCGAGCGCCTACCTGCTGAAGACTTCCTCGGCCGAGCACCTCGTCGCGGCCGTCCGTGCGGCGGTCCTGGACCCGGAGGGGGGCAACGTCGTGGTGGAGATGCCGCGGGCCATGCTGGAGCGCACCGAAGGGGGGGCGGGGAGCGCCCTCTCGGCCAGGGAGCTCGAGATCCTCCTGCTCGCCGCCCGGGGCCTCTCCAACGGCCGCATAGCCTCCTTGCTGCACCTCTCCGAGGCGACCGTCAAGCGCCACCTCGCCAACGTCTACGAGAAGATGGACGTGGGCTCCCGCGGCGAGGCCACCAGGGAGGCGCTCATGAGGGATTGGATCACCATCGAGGAGATAAAAGAGCCCCCGCCGGGGGACACCGGTTAAGAGAAGTCCCTCCCTGACCCCTTAGGGCACGGGGGCGGCCCCGCGCCCGTCCTCTGAGGGAACCCCTCCTGCCGGCAGCCGCGCCGCTTCGTCGACGACCCTGAGCAGCCCCCCGACGCCCATGTCGCCGACCTCCTCGGCGCGCCCGCCCACGTGGGCCCTGGCTCTCATGGAATCCGAGTAGAGCACCTCCACCCGGCAGGGGACGTCCGCCAGCGCGACCTCGGAGATCGGGGCGTTGTCGTTGTGGACCAGCAGGTGCGGCAGGAAGTTGGCCAGCTCCCGCTCGGCGTCCTCCGGCGGGGCGGACCTCACGTCGAGGCCCGGCCGGTTGCGGTGGATAGAGAGGGCTATGGCCTCGCGGTACATCCGCGGCGAGAGGGTTACTAGGACACGCATCATGACGCTGGTGTACCACCCCCGGGCCCTGGCGAACCGTTTCGGCCGAAAGATGGCCCGAAGGGTGCAGACACCGAGCACCCTCCGCCTTCGCCCACCGGGGGGCCGGGCCGCGGCGCTGACGGCGGCAGGTGCCCGCCCGCGCGGCCCGCCCGGAGGGGATCGGGAGGGCGTACAATCGGTCCGGCGCCCGCGCCGTCGTGGGCGCGACGGCGGAGCCTACATCGAAGATCAGACCGGATTAGGGGGAGGTGGGGCCATCGTTGCGGGGGAGAAGCACCTCCTCGGTTGCGGCGACCGGGTCATGGGGGATCTCGTCCGGCGCATCGGGCCACTTGGCCCCGCCGAGCGCCGCCGTGGACGTCCCGAGGACGCCTACGGGTCGCTCGTCCGGACCATCATCGGTCAGCAGCTCTCCACAAAGGCCGCCCGCAGCATCTACGGCCGGCTCACGGCGCTCTTCGACGGCCGACCGCCGACGCCCGAGGAGTTGCTCTCCACGGACGAAGAGCCTCTGCGGGCGTGCGGTCTCTCCCGGCCCAAGGTTCGCTACCTCCGAGACCTCGCGGAGCGCGTCATCTCGGGGGAGCTGGACCTCTCATCGCTCCACGGCCTGCCGGACGAAGAGGTGATCCGGCAGATAACGGCCGTCAAGGGCCTCGGCCGGTGGAGCGCCGACATGTTCCTCATGTTCCACCTGGGGCGCGAGGACGTCCTGCCCGTCGGCGACCTCGGCGTCCGCCGGGCGGTCGAGAGGGCCTACGATCTTCTGGAGATTCCAGACGCCGAGACCCTCCGGGACATCGCCCGACCGTGGTCGCCGCACCGCACCCTCGCGAGCTTCTACCTCTGGGAGTCGCTC
>JAUJMB010000333.1 GCA_030447045.1 Rubrobacteraceae bacterium
GGGAAAGCGTGATCAAGGAAGAAGCGGGGGCCGGGGACATCATCCCCGGGCTTATCGTCAGGCATACCAACCGGCGACTCGGCAAGCTCGACACCTGCGAGGCGTGCGAGCGCCTGATCTCGGGCAGCATCTCGTTTTCGGAGTTCGTGGATCAGGTCGGGGACCGTTACATGGAGCTTCTGGATTTTATGATGGAGCACGACCTTCACCCGGGGCGCCCGGAGGAGGTCATCTTCTGCATCGACTGCCACGCTGGCCTCGGCGTGCGCAGCGTGCTGCGCTCCCAGCTCACCTGCCTCTACAACCAGGGCGGGCGCCTGACCCTGCCGGACGCCGGGTAGAGAACGCCGACAACGGGTAGAACCCTTCTCGCGCGCCCGGACGGCCGGGCGACGAGGGAGCGAGTACCGGGGAGGCACCGTGAGCGACGACACCCGAAAACAACTGATCTCCGTCATTGCGACGGGCGTGGCCTTCGTGCTGGCGAGCCGGCTGGCCGAGGACCTGATAGACGCCCCTGAGGTGCGGGGCGTGGGCGACGACGTGATGGAAGGCCTCCTCCAGGCCACGTTCTCCCTCCTCTCCACGGTAGTGGCCTCGGTACTCATCCGGCGGGCGCTCGGCAGCCGCTAGGGCGCACCTGGAGGGGGCCGCCGCTCCGCCTCCAAGCTCCGGCGTGCCTGCCGGAGGGCTGGCGTTTGCGTTATTATTGCGCGCATGAGTACCATTCTCATAGTTCTGATTCTGTTGATCCTGGTCGTCGTGGCGGCGTCGCTGGCCATAGGCCGGGGCACCTACGAGGTCGAGAGCGTGCGCGACACCGAGTTTCTGGAGTTGGACGGTTCGTGGGTGCGCTACGACGTGATCGGCGGCGGCCCCCCGGTGGTGCTGGTCCACGGCTGGCTTAGCTCCTCGCGCGTCTGGGAGGCGCTGGCCCGCCGGCTCGCCCAGCGCTTCACCGTCTATACCCTGGACCTGACGGGCTTCGGCGAGTCGGACAAGCCGCTCTCCGGCTACGGGGTGCGCAACGGCAGCAGGCTCCTGTACGCCTTCTGCGCGCACTTCGGGCTTACCCGGGCCAGCGTCATAGGCCACGACCTCGGCGGGAACATGGCCGTCAAGCTCGCGGCCGACCACCCCGACGTCGTTGGGAGGGTGGTGCTCGTCTCGGTTCCCGCCGACGAGGACCAGATCGACCTCCCCACGCCGCTCTGGCTCGCCACCTTGCCGGTCGTGGGCCCGCTCTTCTACGCCCTCGGGCGCGCCTTCGGGCCCGTCCGCCGGATGTGGGTGCGCCCCTTCGTCGCCGACCCAGAAGACCTCACGGACGAGATCGTGGAGGACGCCGGAAAGTCCACGCCCGCGGCTGTCGCCAGCACCTTGAGCATGTCGCGGCGTGAGATCTCCGGGGGCAGGCTCGTTCGGCAGGCCAAGATCATAAAGATGCCGATGCTCGTCGTCTCCGGCGAGGAGGACCAGATCGTGGACCCCCACTCCGTGAGCGCCTGGGCGGGGAGCGTGCAGCGCGCGGAGATCTGCCTGATGGACGCCTGCGGCCACGTCCCCATGGTCGAGCGCCCGGCCGAGTTCGCCGCCCAGATCCTGGCCTTCCTTACCGGCGACGCCCGCTACCTCGACCAGTCGGCCCCGGCCCCGGCCGCGTCCGACGACGAGGAAGCCCTCCCCGAAGACGACCACGCCCCCGCCTTCTTGGGTGACGGGGACGACCTCAGGCCCCCCGACCCTTACGGCGACGCGTACGCCGACGACACCGACGACCTCACCGCGGAGTACCCCATCGAGGACGTCCGCCCGGAGCCGAACGGCCCGCCGAGGATCCACCGCAAGAGGGACGGCGGTTATACGGCCGAAGCCCGCGACGGCCAGAGGCCCGACCCGGAACCCCCGGAGAACACCTTGCGCGGGCGGGAGCGGCACGCGACCTCGGCCGACGACCCGATCCCCGAACTCCCCGCCGACCTCTTCGACTGGCCCGAGCCCCGCCGGGGTCCCCGGCGACCCCCCGAGAACCCCGGGGACGACCCCACCGGCACCCCGAACGGCCCGTCGCGCTCCTGAGGCGTCTGCCGGAGGCGGCCGCGCCTTCAGCTATCAGCGTTTAGCCGCCAGCTTCTGCTCTACGAAGAGACCATGCACGCGTGAGAGCATCGCCGGTCGTCTTCGTGCAGCGGCTACTCGGGCGTTGGGCGGGGCGGAGAATCGTCGCTCGTACCAGGTGGTGTGTACGGCGGTTGGAAGCCTGAGGCTGACGGCTGAGAGCTTA
>JAUJMB010000334.1 GCA_030447045.1 Rubrobacteraceae bacterium
ACATGACCACGGGCGGCCGGTTGACGATCTGCCAGATCAGCGACATCCACTGCGGGAGCCCGTACTTTATCCCGGACCTTCTGGAGCGGTCCATCCTGGAGATAAACGACCTCGAACCGGCGGCCGTGGTGGTCTCGGGGGACCTCACGAACGCGGGCTACCGGCAGGAGTTCGAGATGGCCGCCGAGTACATTCAGCGCTTCGACTGCCCGAACGTGATGGTCATCCCCGGAAACCACGACTCGCGCAACGTCGGGTACGTCCACTTCGAGCGGCTCTTCGGGGAGCGGTACTCGTGCATCGAGTTCGACGACGCCGTGATGGTCGGCATAGACTCTTCGGAGCCGGACCTCAACGACGGGAGGGTCGGGCGCGAGCACTACGGGTTTATCCACGAGGCGTTCGCGAACGCCGGGGAGAAGCTGAGGATCTTCGTGATCCACCACCACCTCATCCCCATACCCGGCACCGGCCGCGAGCGGAACATCATCTTCGATGCTGGCGATGTCCTGGAGCTTCTCGACCAGGTAGGGGTGGACCTCGTCCTCTCCGGGCACAAGCACGTCCCCTACTCGTGGAAGCTCGAGGACTTCTTTATCGTCAACGCGGGGACGGCCTCGACGACGCGGCTGCGCGGGAACACGCGGCCCTGCTACAACATCATCGAGATCGAGGACGGCCGCGTGAAGGTCTTCCGCAAGTTCCCCTTCAAGCAGCGGGAGCTGGCCGTGGACTTCGACTCGAACACCCACGAGTACTCGCGCTACGAGGAGAGCATCGACTCGGACGTCGGCGTGGATCCCGGGGTCGCCCTCGGCGGCGAGTAGCCCTAAAGGTCCCCTCTTGCGGGCGCTCTTTCTTATAGACGGCGAGCACTACCCGCCCGTCGTCCTCGACGCCATGCGCAGCGTCCAGGGGTCGATGGGGGCCACGGGTGTCGCCGCGGCCTTTCTCGGCGGCACGGAGAAGCTCAAGGAGGGGACGGATTACGGCCTGCCGCTCGTGCACGGCGACGACCCGGTCTCCGCGGTCGCCCTGGCCCTCTCCGAGCACGAGGTCGACGTCGTCGTCGACCTCTCCGACGAGCCCGTGGTCGGCTACCGGGAGAGGATGCGGATAGCGTCCCACGCGCTCGCCGCGGGCGCCCGGTACGTCGGCAGCGACTTCGAGCTGAGGCCGCCCGAGTTGCGCGCGGTCTCTACGAAGCCCTCTCTGGCCGTCGTCGGGACGGGCAAGCGGGTGGGGAAGACTGCGGTCTCGGGCTACCTGGCGCGGCTCCTGGCGCGGGAGGGGTTCGATCCCGGGGTGGTCTCGATGGGGCGCGGGGGGCCGCCGCGGCCCGAGGTGATCGAGGGCCAAAGGCTGGAGGTCGGGAGCGAGTACCTGCTCGAGGCCCTCGGCCGCGGGGCGCACGCGGCGAGCGACTACTACGAGACGGCGGCCCTCAGCCGGGTGACCACCGTCGGGTGCCGTAGGTGCGGCGGGGGGTTCGCCGGCGAGCCGTTCGTCTCGAACGTGCTGGAGGGTGCCGAGATCGCCAACGGGCTCGAGACGGGCGTGACGCTCTTCGACGGCTCGGGGGCGGCGATGCCGCCGGTTGAGGTGGAGGCGCGCGTCCTCGTCGCGGGGGCGCACCAGGACCCGGAGTACGTGGTGGGGTACCTGGGGGCTTACCGGCTCCTGATCTCCGACCTCGTCCTCCTGACCATGAGCGAGGAGCCGATGGCCGACGGGGCGAGGGTGCGGGACCTCGTCCGGCGGATACGCGAGATCCGGCCAGACCTCCCCGTCATACCCACGGTCTTCCGCCCCCGCCCCGTGGGCGACGTCTCCGGGAAGCGGGTCGCCTACGTCTCGACGGCGCCCGAGGCGGTGCTCGGCAAGCTCGCCCTCCACCTGGAGGACGCCTACGGGTGCGAGGTAGTGGCCACTTCGGGCAGCCTGTCCGACAGGAGGCGACTGGCCGGGGACCTGGACGCGATGCCGCCCGTCGAGGCGTATTTGACGGAGATAAAGGCCGCGGCCGTGGACGTGGTTACCCGGCGCGGCGCTGTGGAGGGGAGGCCCGTCCTCTACTGCGACAACGACCCCGTTGGCGAGGGGCTCGACGCCGGGTTGCTCGCGCTCGCGCGCCGGGCGGTGGCCGGAGGATGAGGCGGTGGTCGTCGTCCAGGCGACCGTGTATACTTTGTGCGTCCGATACGTCGGTTCCGATCACTGTGGAGGTAAGGAGCCGCTCCGCGACGTTTCCAAGCACATCCTGCCATCAAAGGCGCCCGT
>JAUJMB010000007.1 GCA_030447045.1 Rubrobacteraceae bacterium
ACGCCAACGACTGGACCCTGCCCGTGGGCCTCGGCAAGGACATCTCCGGGCGGGCGGTCTTCTTCGATCTGGCCGAGATGCCGCACCTGCTCGTGGCCGGCACCACCGGCAGCGGCAAGAGCGTCATGCTCAACGGGCTGCTGACCTCCCTGCTGCTCACCACCGACCCGCGCCAGGTCAAGATGGTCCTCATCGACCCGAAGAGGGTGGAGCTCTCCCCGTTCGGCCGGATACCGCACCTCATAACCCCCGTCGTAACGGACGTCAAGAAGGCGGCGAACGCCCTGCAGTGGGCCGTGGCGGAGATGGAGCGGCGCTACGAGGTTCTGGAGCGGATGGGGTCCCGCTCGCTCGAGGGGTACAACCTGAGGGCCGAGACGCCGATGCCCTACGTGGTGATCGTTATAGACGAGCTCGCCGACCTCATGATGCAGGCGGGGGCCAAGGTCGAGGACGCCATAGTCAGGCTCGCCCAGAAGGCGCGGGCGGTGGGTATCCACCTCGTCGTCGCGACCCAGAGGCCGAGCGTGGACGTCATAACCGGCATGATCAAGGCGAACGTCCCGAGCCGCATCGCCTTCGCGGTCTCCAGCCAGGTCGACTCGAGGGTGATCATGGACGCGGGCGGGGCCGAGGTCCTGCTCGGCATGGGCGACATGCTCTTCAAGCCGGTCTCCGCTTTGAGGCCCTCGCGCGTGCAGGGGGCCTTTATCTCGGAGAACGAGGTCGAGCGGGTGGTTGGCGCCACCGAGGACGCGGCCGCCGGGCGCGCCGAGCCCCACTTCGTCGATGAGGTCACCCAGCAGCCCAAGGGCGAGAAGGAGTCACCCGAGGAGCCCGAGGACGACCTCTTGCAGGAGGCGGCGAGCTTCGTCGTCTCCACCCAGCAGGCCTCCGTGAGCGCGGTGCAGCGCCGCTTCAGGGTCGGCTACTCCAGGGCCGGCAGGATCATCGACGCCCTGGAGCGCAAGGGGATCGTCGGCCCCTACGAGGGCTCCAAGAGCCGGGCCGTCGTGGCCTCGTCGCTCGACCTCGAGTCGATGTTCGATGGCGGAGGAAATGCGGACGGGCGGGACGCCGAAGGCTGGTAGCTCTTGTGGTAAGTTTTAGGCCGAAATGGTAGAAAACCAGCACACTCCCGGTCCCACGGAGGGCAAGATCGGGCTCGTCCTCGAGCGGGCGCGCAAGGACAAGGGGCTCTCCCTCGAAGAGGCCGAGCGGGCGACGAAGATCCGCAAGCGGTACTTGATGGGCCTGGAGAACGACGACTACTCGGTCCTGCCCGACGCCGTCTACGCCCGGGGGTTCTTGAAGACCTACGCCAACTTTCTCGGCCTCGACGGGGACAGTCTCTCCCAGGAACTCCGCACCCGCAAGAAGCCTCGCCGGGAGCGACGCCTGAGCTACGCGGCCCCCAGCAGCGATTTCGACCGTCCGATCATCAGCCCGGGCGGCGTGCCCGGCGCCGAGAAGCGCCAGATATCGAAGTCCACGGTGGCCACCGTCGTGATCGCGGCCCTGATCATCGCCGGCCTGGTCGGCGCCCTCTACTTTGTCGGCCTGAACGTTCGCCCCTCCGCCGCCTCGGACGCCCCGGAGGCCGAGAGGGTGGCAGCACCCGTGGAGCCCGACGGGACCGCCACCAGTGGGGACGGTCCTTCCGGCGGATTGACCGTCGGCGTCGAGGTGGAGGGCTCCCCGGCCTGGATCCGGGTCCGCTCCGATTCGGAGACGGTCTTTGAGGAGGTCGCCCCGCCCGGCTTCTCGCGCACGTTCGAGGCGGGCCGCGTGGTCAGCATAAGGACCGGCGACGCCGGCGCCGTCTCCGTGGAGGTCAACGGCCAGGACGTCGGGCCCCTGGGAGATCCCGGCCAGGTCCTGGAGAAGGACTACACGCTCAAGTCCGCGAGCTGATCTTCGGGACCCCTATCGGTATCCCCGCGGGAGAAACCCCCTTGGGAGGGTATTCCGCCTGCAGTATAATTTCTCCCGGATAGTTCCGATCACGCTAGAGCACACGACGCACGCGCCCGGTGGAGGATGCATTGGACAAGAGCAAGGCAATAGACGCCGCCGTTACCCAGATAGAGCGGCAGTTCGGCAAGGGGTCCATCATGAGGATGGGCGACGACGAGAGGCCGAAGATCCCGGCGATCTCCACGGGGGCGCTCGCGCTCGACCTGGCCCTGGGCGTCGGGGGCCTGCCGCGGGGCAGGATCATCGAGATCTTCGGCCCCGAGTCGAGCGGGAAGACCACCCTAGCCCTGCACGTCATCGCCGAGGCCCAGAAGTCCGGGGGCCTCGCCGCCTTCGTGGACGCCGAGCACGCCATCGACCCGGACTACGCCCAGGCCATCGGCGTGGACCTCGAGAACCTGTACTTCTCCCAGCCGGACAACGGGGAGCAGGCCCTCGAGATAGCCGACACCCTCATCCGAAGCGGCGCCCTCGACGTCGTCGTCATCGACTCCGTCGCCGCCCTCGTCCCCCGCGCCGAGATAGAGGGCGAGATGGGCGACTCCCACGTCGGCCTTCAGGCCCGGCTCATGAGCCAGGCCCTGCGCAAGCTCTCGGGCTCCCTCAACCGCTCCGGGACCACCGCCATCTTTATCAACCAGCTGCGCGAGAAGATAGGCGTCATGTTCGGCTCCCCGGAGACGACCCCCGGCGGGCGTGCCCTGAAGTTCTACTCAAGCGTTAGGCTCGACATCCGGCGCATCGGCGCGCTGAAGGCCGGCAACGACACGGTCGGCAACCAGACGCGGGTAAAGGTCGTCAAGAACAAGGTGGCGCCGCCGTTCAAGGTGGTCGAGTTCGACGTGATGTACGGCGAGGGCATCTCGCGCGAGGGCAGCCTGCTCGACATCGGCATCGAGCACGGCGTGGTCCAGAAGTCCGGCGCGTGGTTCGCCTACGGCGACGAGCGGCTGGGCCAGGGCCGGGAGAACGCCAAGATCTTCCTCAAGGAGAACGAGGGGGTCCGCAACCGCATCCTCGCCGAGATCTACGACAAGCTCGGCTTCGACAACCCGAACGATGATGGGGCGGCCGCCCCCGAGAACGGCGCCGTCGGCGCCGCCGGGGACGCGCTGGTGGCGGAGGGCCGGGCAGGCTCTTTGAGCCGGTAGGCCTTGCCCGAGATCACGGGCGTAAGGGAGCGCCGGGGTAGGGCCGGCGTCTCCGTGGACGGCGAATTCTGGGCCGAGCTCGACTCCTCGGTCGCCATAGAGAGCGGCCTCCGCGAGGGGGCCGCTTTCAGTTGGGAGGAGCTGGGCGGGATCAGGGTGGCGGGGGAGAGGCCGCTCGCGATGACGCGGGCCCTGAACCTCCTCGGGTACAGGGCCCGCTCGGAGGGCGAGATGCGCGAGAGGCTCGGCAGGTACGGGTACGCCGCCGAGACCGTCGAGGCCATCATCGGCCGCCTGCGCGAGCTGGCCTACCTCGACGACGAGGAGTTCGCGCGCCAGAAGGCGCGGGAGAAGGCAAAGAGGTACGGCCCCCGGCGGGTCTCGGCCGACTTGATGAAGAGCGGGGTCAACCGGGAGCTGGCCTCCAGGGCCGTGGCCCAGGAATTCGAGGGGCGATCAGAGCTCGAGGACGCTAGAAGCGCCGCCTCTCGGCGGTATAATGGGGAGGGATCCGAGGCCGAGGCGCGCAGGGTCTACGGTTTTCTGGCGCGTCGTGGTTACTCGGCCGGGGTCTGCGCCGAGGTCGCCAAGGAGCATCGCGGGACGGCGCAGTCCTAGAAGGAGACTGTCCGACAATTCGACGCCGGGCCGAGAATTCTGGCCCGTTGAAGGAGACAACCCGTGAACGTTCTGTTACTGGTCCTCGGGCTCGCCGTCGGCTTGGCCGTCGGGGTGGCCGTGGGCTTTTTCGTGAGCCGGTCACGCCTGGCGGCCGGCCAGGCGCAGGCCCGCGCCGACGCAAGGTCGATACTAGAAGACGCCAGGCGAGAGGCCGAGGCGATCCGCCGCGAGGGCGAGCTTGCCGCCAAGGAGGCGGCCCTCAAGGTCAAGGACGACGCCGAGGCGGAGGTCCGCGCGCGGCGCGCCGAGATCTCGCGCGTCGAGGAGCGCCTGGATAACCGCGACGCCGCCCTCGAGCGGCGGGAGGCCGAGCTCGAGGCCCGCCGCGAGCGCCTGGGCGAGCAGGAGGCCGCCCTCGCCGCGCGGCAGGAAGCGCTGCAGGAGAAGGAGTCCGAGCAACTCAAGGTCCTCGAAGAGCTCTCCGGCCTTACGCGTGCGGAGGCCGAGAGGCGCCTCTTCACGGGCCTCGAGAACGAGCTCGAGAGCCGGCTCGGCCAGATGGTCCGCGACAAGACCCTGGAGGCCGAGGAGAACGCCGACCGGGAGGCCCGCAGGCTCATAGCCACGACCATGGAGCGGGTCGCCTCGGACCTCACCTCCGAGACGACCGTGAAGGCCGTGAGCCTCCCCTCGGACGACATGAAGGGCCGCGTCATAGGCCGCGAGGGGCGCAACATCCGGGCCTTCGAGGCCGCCACCGGCGTCGACGTGATCATCGACGACACCCCCGAGACGGTCGTTATCTCCTCCTTCGACCCCGTCCGGCGCGAGGTCGCCCGCGTCTCCATGGGCCGGCTCGTGCAGGACGGCCGCATCCACCCTGGCCGCATCGAGGGCATCGTGGCCAAGGCCAAAAAGGACGTCGAGAAGGAGATGAAGGCCGCGGGGCGCCAGGCGGTCTACGACGCCAAGATCACGGGCAACATGCACAGCGACCTGACCCGCCTGCTCGGCGCCCTCAAGTACCGCACCTCCTACGGCCAGAACGTGCTCGCCCACTCCGTCGAGGTCGCCAACATCTGCGGCATGATGGCCCAGGAGCTCGGCGCGAACGTCAAGCTCGCCCGCAGGGCCGCCCTGCTCCACGACGTCGGCAAGGCCATAGATCACGAGGTCGAGGGCACCCACGCCATCATCGGGGGGCGCTTCGCCAAAAAGTCCGGCGAATCGGACGACGTGGTCCGCGCCATCCAGGCCCACCACCACGAGATCGAGATGGAGACCGTGGAGGACGTGCTCGTAGCCACCGCCGACGCCGTCTCCGCCGCCCGCCCCGGCGCCCGCCGCGAGACGACCGAGACCTACATCGAGCGCCTGCGCTCCCTCGAGGACATAGCCCTCGGCCACCGCGGGGTGGACAAGGCCTACGCCATCCAGGCCGGGCGCGAGATCCGGGTGATGGTCCAGCCCTCGGAGGTGGACGACCGCATCGCCGCCAAGCTCGCCTACGACATCTCCAAGCAGATAGAGACGGACCTCGAGTACCCGGGCCAGATCAAGGTGACCGTCATCCGCGAGAGCCGCGTGAGCGAGGTCGCCCGCTAGGGCCGCGGAGGATGATCCAACCCCAAAGCCGCCCCTAGCCGCCCCGTGGACGGACCCTACAGGGACCTCGGGGCGGGCTTCGCCCGGCTGACCGGCGTCGAGGGCGCCCGGCGCGGCCCCTCGCGCATAACCCACATCGAGGACGCCCTAGCCGAACTCCTCCGCAACGCCCGCGACGCCGGCGCCCATAACGTCCTCGTCGCCTCCACCCTGACCCGCCGCCGCTTCCGCACGTTGACCGTCCTGGACGACGGCCACGGCATCCCGGAGGCCTACGCCGACCTCGTCTTCGACCCCGGCGTCACCACCCGCCACCTCGACCCCGTGGTGGACCCCGTCGGGGAACCCTCCGGACGCGCGGCCCCCCATGGGGCGACCGCCCACGGCGCCGGCCTCTCCCTCTACCACATAAGGCAGGCGGCCGTGGCCGCCGAGGTCCTCTCCCCGGCGCGCCCCACGGCGATACGGGCCACCTTCGACACCGAGATCCTGCCCGAGCGCGCCCTCCAATCCGAGACCCGCCCCTCCAAGAGCAACCTCCGCTCCGTCGTCCAGCACTTCGCCGGTCAACTTCCCCCCGAACGCGGCATAAGCGCCTACTACGGACCCCCCGCCAGAATCCTCGCGACCCTCTTGCATAACCACATAATACATACGGAGAGAGGTGCCCGGGAATTGGCTGCTACGGCGGGCCGGATCGGCCTCGGGCTGTCGGTGCGTACCGTGCAGCGGGTTCTGCGGGGGGAGGTGGTGCCGTTGCGGCCGGTTTCGGCTGGGGAGGGGCGCCAAATCGTGCGGCGGTCTCGGGGTGCGGTGGGGGGTGGGGGACCCGTGCTGGCTTTAGGCGACGGGGAAAAGGCGGAGATCACGGATATACTGAGGCGGGCCGCGAGGGCCGGGTATCTGGAGTTAGAGGAACTGAAGATCGAGGCCCGACCCGGCGAGGTCTCCCTGCGGGCCAGGGTCTACGAACCGGAGGACGAGTATGAGTGAGATCTCGCGCGTGGCAGCACCCATCCCGCTGGCCTCCAAGCCCCGCCCGGCCGCCGGCCCCGGCTCCGGCAAGACGGCCTGCATAAGGACCTTCGGCTGCCAGATGAACGTCCACGACTCCGACAGGATGCGGCGCATGATCCTGGACGCAGGCTACGCCGAGGTGAATGCCTACGAGGACGCCGACGTCGTCATCCTCAACACCTGCTACGTGCGCGAGAACGCCGTCGACCGCGTCCGCGGCCACCTCGGCGAACTCAACCGCCTCAAAAGGGAAGGCCGCGTCAAAAAGGTGGCCCTGACCGGCTGCATCGGCGCCGCCGAGGAGTCAAACACCCTCCGCGACCAGTTCGGCATCGACCTCGTACTGGGTACCCATAATACATACGAGCTGGCGGAGTTCGTGGGCCTGCCGACGATGGAGGAGACGTACACGCCGGATCTGAGGGGGACGGAGGGCGGGCACGCGGCCTTCGTCACGATAATGACCGGCTGCAACTACCAGTGCAGCTACTGCATAGTGCCGACGGTGAGGGGCAGGATGGTATGCAGGAGCAAGGAGAGCGTGCTCGCCGAGGTCGACCGGCTGGTCTCCTCGGGGACGAGGTACGTCACCCTGCTCGGCCAGACCGTGGACGCCTGGAGGCACGGGGGCGACCGCTTCTGCGACCTTTTGGAGGCCGTGGCCGACCACGCGCCCCGGGTCTCGTTCACGACGAGCCACCCGTCCAACATGGAGGACCGCACCCTCGCGGCCATCGGGGGGAGGGACACCGTGGTCAAGAGGCTGCACCTGCCCGTGCAGTCGGGATCGGACAGGATGTTGCGCGTCATGCACCGCGGGTACAAGGCCGAGAGGTACAGGCGCAAGATCGGGGTCTTCAGGGACGCGGCCCCGGACGGCACTTTGAGCACGGACATCATAGTCGGGCACCCGGGCGAGACCGAGGAGGACCACGAGGCGACGCTGCGCCTGGTGGAGGACTGCGCCTTCGATTCGGCCTACGTCTTCAAGTTCTCGCCCAGGGCGGGCACCGAGGCCGCCGCGCTCGGCGAGGTCGTTCCCCCGAAGGTGGCCCAGCGGCGCTTCGTCGAGGTCTTGCGGGCCGTCGAGGGCAACGCCTTCGCGAGGAACCGGCGCAAGATCGGGGGCACGGAGGACGTCTACGTGCGCCACGGCGCCAACGAGGACGGCAGGGCGATCGGCGAGACCTGGAGCGGCCACGCCGTCCACCTGAGGACGGACGCCGCCCCCGGCGAATACGTGAGGGTGCGCATAGAGTCCGCGGGCCCCCACGTACTCTACGCCGGCGACCCGCCCGGGGCGAAGGTCGGCTAGTGGTGCAAGGGGAGGCGGCCTGAGGGACGCCGCCGCAGACGCCTTTGTGGTCTGCGGCCCCACGGCGGCCGGCAAGAGCGAGGTCGCCGACGCCCTGGCCGAAGCCCTTACGCAAGAGCTCGGCGCCACGGTCCCGACCGTCGTCGTCGACTCCATGCAGGTGTACAGGGGGCTCGAGAGGATCTCCAACCAGGCGAGGCGCCGGCCCGCGGAGCTCGTCGGCGTGGTCCCCGTCACCGAGCGCTGGACCATGGCGCGTCACAGGGCGGCCACGGAGGCCGTGGTCGGCGCCTCGGGCGGGCACTTCGTCCTCGACGCCGGCACGGGCATGTACCTGAACGCCATCCTCCTCGGCACCCCGCTTGCCCCGCCGGTGCCGGCCGAAGTCAGGGAGAGGGCCCAGCGGGAGGCCGCCGGGGACGCGAACCCGCGGCGGGCATCCAGGCAGAAGGAGCTCGAGATGGTGGGGGCCGGGGAGCGGGGTTCGATCTGGGAGGGCGAACCGACCTACCGCACCAGGCTCCTCTACCTGCGGCCCGACAGAACCACGCTGGACGAAAGGATAACCCTCAGGTCCAGGGAGATAGCCGAAGGCGGCCTCCTCGAGGCCGCCGTCCTGCAACGCATGGTCGATGCCCGCGAGGACGTGAACCCCTCGGTGCTCGAGTCCGTCGGCGTGCGCGAGCTCCTCGACCTCCTCTCCGGCCGCCTCTCCCGTACGGAGGCGGAAGAACGCCTCGCGGCCCGTACCCGGCGCCTCGCCAGAAGGCAGCTGCGCTGGTTCGACAAGCTCGCCCGGACCCTCGAAGGCCGCGCCAGCGTCTCCGTCGCCGAGGGCCCCGCCCAGGCGCTCACGCTTTTACATACCATGCATGGTATAATGGGGGCATGACGGAGACCGCAGGGACAAGGGAAGACGGGACGGACTCCGAGGCGAGGGCTGTCCTCGTGGGGGCGGGGGAGCCCCGGCACATGGAGGAGTTGGGCCGCCTGGCGACGACGCTCGGGATGGAGGTCGTTGGGGTCCTCGAGCAGGGCCGGCGGGACAACGCGGGCTACCTGGGCCGCGGCAAGCGGGAGGAGCTCAGGGACCTCGTCGAGGAGTCTGGTGCCGGGTTCGTGGTGACGGACGACGAGCTCACGGCCTCGCAGGCGAGGGTGCTGGAGCGGGCGGCCGGCGGCGTCGTCGTTGACAGGACCGAGTTGATCATCCGCATCTTCGAGGTCCATGCCGGGGACGCGGCGAGCAGCCTGGAGGTCGAGCTCGCGGACCTCCAGTACAGGCTCCCCAGGGTCAAGGGCCGCAACCCCGAGCTCAGCCGCCTCGGCGGCGGCCGCGGCGGCTCCGGCGGGGGCGCGAGGCGAGGCAGCGGCGAGCAGCAGCTCGAGTACGACCGCCGCGTCATCCGGGAGCGGATAGACACCATCAACCGGAAGCTCAAGCGCGAGAAGACGGCCAGGGAGGTGCGCGGTGCCCGCCTCAGGGAGGGCACGACCCCGACCGTCGCCCTCGTCGGCTATACGAACGCCGGCAAGACCACCATCCTGAACGCCCTGAGCGGCGCCGGGAGGTCTACGAAGGACAGGCTCTTCGAGACCCTTGAGACCACGACGCGCGTAGTCGAGGGGGCCGCGACCGGCAACGGGGCCGAGGGCGCCCACCCGGACTTCGTCGTCACAGACACGGTGGGCTTTATAAGGAAGCTCCCCACCCAGCTCGTCCACTCCTTCGCCTCCACGCTCGAGGCCGCCCGCCACGCGGACGTCAGGGTCCTGTGCGCCGACGCCTCCAGCGACGAGCTGGAAGACGAGGTGGCGACCGCCGGCCGCGCGCTAGCCGAGGGCGTGGACCCGAAGGGCCGATCCGGTGACGGCGGGGAGGCCCACAAGCTCCTGTGCCTCAACAAGATGGACCTCGTCTCGGAGAGCCGGGCCAGGGAGCTCGCCAGGCTCTACCCGGAGGCCGTCACCATCAGCGCCCGCACCGACGTCACCCCGCTCCTGGACGCCATCTACGCGGAGATCTCCTCGGGCCGCGAGCGCATGAAGGTCCTGATACCCCACGACGACTACGGCGCCGCCAGCCGCCTCTACGGCCTCGCCGACATCCACTCCCGCCGCACGACCGAGGAGGGCCTCTGGATGGACGTCAGCCTGCCCCGCGCCGCCTCCGCCAAGTACGCCCCCTACAAGGTCCCCTGACCTCCCCCACCAAGCTCTATGACCGCATAATACTACGCACAGTGACTGAGCACACCCGGGAAACAAAGAGGCGGTTGTACCCGCAACCATGCGTTATGGCTGATGAGGAGGGGATCTATCAGGACATAGACCTCCCCGCGCCGGCGTGTGCGACGCTTCCTTACGTGCTCGTGAACATGGTCGGGTCGGTCGACGGGAGGTCGTCCGTCGGGGGCAAGGCCTCCGGTATCGGCGGCCGGGCGGACCGCGCGGCGATGCGGGCGCTCAGGGCCCGCGTCGACGCGGTAATGGTTGGCGCCGGGACGCTGCGCGCGGAGAAGATCAACCTGGGCCTTGACGAGCCCGAGGCCCGGCAACCCCTCGCCGTGGTGGTCGGCGGCGCCGGGGACATCCCGATAACGGAGCGCCTGGTGGGCGGCCGTCAGAACGTGGTCCTCGCCGTGCCCGATGACTCTCCCGGCCCAAGGGTGGCGGAACGGGACCTCCTGACCGTCGTGAGGACCCCGAGCCGAGGCAGGGGCCGCGCAGACCTGGGGCGGCTGCTGGAGATCCTCAGGTCCGAGTACGCAGTCGATCGCCTGCTGGTGGAAGGCGGCCCGACCCTCAACCGCGCGCTCATAGACGAGGGCCTCGCCGACGAGCTGTTCCTCACGATCTCACCCAGTCTGCTCCTCGGCCCCGAGGCTGCCATCGTGTCGGGAGGCCCCGGGGGCAGGCCACGCCGCCTTACCCTCCTGACGGTCCACTCCGCGGGTGACGAGCTGTTCCTCAGATACGGGGTCGAGAACCGAGGCTAGCGTCCATCCGGACCCCACCGCGCGAACTTCCGAGAATTACCGTTATGCGAAGTTCGTGGAAAAACCGGCCGTACATTGACTTGCGCTGTCCGCTGGTCCCTCGAATGCTCCAGCCGTCGCTCAAGAAGTACACGTCGGCCCAGAAGTTGGCGCCCATGGCACCGATCAGGCCGACTTGCTCGCCGGAGAGGAACACCTCCTCCTGGTTGTAGTCTCTCTCCGAGTCCGCGTAGATCACGCACGCAATGGCAACGGAGTGCTCGTCCGCCAGAGCCCTTATCTCGTCTACGTGGGGAATCAGTCGTAAGCTCCACGCGTGACTTGACTCCAGCCATGGTCTGCCTAGAGTGGAAGGGTATTATATTGATATGCCTTGCTGGCCAGCTCTTCGGCGCGGCGGATGTAGCGCATGGTGGTCTTGGGGTCTGTGTGGCCGAGGAACTGCTGGATGACGAGGAGCGGGGCCTCGTTTACGGCCATGTTGGTGCCGACGGTGTGGCGGATGGAGTGCGGGCTTATGGGCTTGGTTATGCCGGCGGCGCGGACGTACTTTTTGACTATGTTCTGGACGGAGCGGGTCGTGAGGGGCTTGTCCTTGCCGACGCGGGAGATGAGGAGGGGTTTGCGGGCGTCGGCGTGGGAGTTGAGGGAGCGGCCCGTGAGGAGGACGAAGCGCTGGATGAGGCGCCAGAGGTCTGGCGAGATGGGGACGTTGCGGATCTTGTCCCCCTTGCCGAGCACCCGGAGCATGACGATGTCGTTGCCCGCGTCCTGGAAGTCGGAGAGCTTGAGGCCTACGACCTCGGCCTCGCGCAGGCCGCAGCCGGCCATGACGGCGAGCAGGACGTAATCGCGGTAGTTGTCGGCGCGCGCGGCGTTTAGCATGCGCTGCAGCTCGTCTTCCGTAAGGACGTTGTACGCGGGGTCCTGGCGAATGCGCGGGCTTTTGGCAAAGAAGCGCAGGGCCTCGGGGTTCACGGTCGTGGCCCCGGTCATGAACGTGAAGATCAAGAACCGACGGAGCACCGCGAGCTTCTTCGCCGCCGTCGCGGGCGCGTAGAGGTCTATCAGGTGCTCCCTGTAGAGCGAGACGTCCTCGGCCGTCAATTCGTCAAGGTCCTTGCCCATCTCCCCCACCACGTAAGCGACAAAGAGCCGTATCTCTGTATTATAGGTTTTTATCGTCTGGGGGCTGGTGAGGGTGCGGAGATAGAGGGCGATGAGGCGGTCGGTCTCCGGGGGGAGGCTTGGGGCCGGTGTTGCGGCGCCTGTTGGGACGGGGAGGTCAGTCATCTGGGGTGGCGTAGGTTACTAGGGAGATGACCTCGTAGGGGGCGAGGCGGGCGCGGCCGTGGAGGTAGCCGAGCTCTATGACGAAGGCTACGCCGACGACGGCGGCGCCCGCGTTCTCGACGAGGTCGCACATGGCGCGGGCGGTGCCGCCGGTGGCGAGGAGGTCGTCGCAGACGAGGACCCTCGCGCCCGGTCCCATGGAGTCGGCGTGGGCTTCGAGGGTGTCGGTGCCGTACTCGAGGTCGTAGGTGGCGGAGATGGTCGCTCGGGGGAGCTTGTTGGGTTTGCGGGCAAGGACCAGGCCCTTCTCGGCCCGGTAGGCCAGGGCCGTGCCGAAGACGAAGCCGCGGGCCTCGGCGGAGAGGATCAGGTCGTAGCCCAGGTGGCCGGTGGCGCGGTGGAGGGCGTCGGTGGCGGCGTGGAGGGCCGTGCCGTCCTCGATGAGGGGGGTTATGTCCTTGAAGGAGATGCCGGGTTTGGGGAAGTCCGGGACGGTGCGGATGCGCGACCGGACGGTCTTCAGGGCGTCTTCGGCGTCTGGCATCCCTAGGGGGCGAAGGTGTCTATCGCGTTAGCCATCATAAGGTCCTTCATGCGGGAGTCGACGGAGGCGAGGTGGCGGGCCTTGTTCACGGCCTCGGCGACCCTGCCCTCGTCGCCGCTGCGCAGCTCGGGGTTTACCACCTGCTTGAAGAGGGCGGCCTCGCGGTCCACGGCGGCCATGATGCCGCGCAGGTGGCGCGGTTGGATCGAGTACTTCGCCATCTCCAGCGCCATGCGCGCGATCTCGGCGTCCCGCTGGGTCAGCTCGCCGGTGCGCCCGATCACGCCGACCGTCACGAGCTCGTCCACGAAGCGGGAGTCCGTCTCAAGGGTGTCGGCGAGCTCCTCGCGGGTGTAGGTACGGTCTTCGAGGACGCGCGAGAGGTCGTTTGCCGCGTCTCCGCCGGTGGAGATGCCGCCGCCGCCCTCGATGCGCTTCTTTATCACCTTCAGGGGGAGGTACTCCTTGTCCTGGAGGGTGAGGATGTACTTGAGGAGCTCGATGTCCTGCCCGGAGAAGAGCCGGTAGCCGCCGCGGGTACGGGTGAGGTTGATCAGGCGCCGCCGCTCGAGGTACCGGATCTTGCTGACCGACAGAGTCGGGAACTCCGGCCTCAACCGCTCGACGACCTCGCCTATGGTGTAGCTGTCCTTCGAGCCGCCCCTCCCCCGCATCCTCTGGCCGGTCTCCACGGCCGGGTCCGCCGGGATCGGGTCCGCGGGCGCCGCATCCCGCGCGGCGCCGTGGGCCGCGGCGTCGTCCATGAGGTCGTCGCGCGGGTCGTCCCTCGTCGGGTCGTTCCACCTTCGCTGGTTTATGTCTCCGTTCTCCAAGGGGTAAGCTCCCATCCTCTCAATCGCGCTCGGTGCCGGCCCGTGCCGGGCTCCCCTGCTTGTCGCCCTCTCTAGGAGAGCACGAACCTGAACCGGTACTTTCCTACCTGTATCTCGTCGCCGTTGCGCAGGTCGACGGAGTCGACCCTTACCCTGTTGACGTAGGTGCCGTTGAGGCTGCCGACGTCCCGGATCAAGAACCCCCTCTCGCCGCGCAAGATCTCGGCGTGCTTGCGGGAGACGGTCACGTCGTCGAGGAAGATGCTGCTCTCCTGGCCGCGGCCGACGGTGACGACCTCCTCGTCTATGTCGTGCATGCGCCGGCCCGCCGTGCCCTCGACCTGGTCGAGCTCTATGAGCGAGGCGACCCCCGTCCCGCCGCCGGTGGGCGCGTGACCCTCGGCCTCCTCGCCGAAGCTCGGGGCGAACGAGACCGTGCTCTGGCCGGCGTCGAGCTTCATGCCGCACTCGGCGCAGAACCGCATCTTGGGCGAGATCTCGGCCGCGCAGTTCGGGCAGACCATCACCCCGGGCCCCCCTCCTCGCCGAGCAGGACCCGCGCGAGCTCCTCGCTCGACAGGCCCGCTACTCCCCTGCCGGCGAGCTCGGCCCGGATCAGGTTCGCCCGGCCCCGCAAGACCTCGTGCCGGTAGGCCGCGGCCCGCTCCTCCTCCACGACCCGGGCGAGAAGCCCCCTGAGCTCGCGCTCGGGGAGCCCGGTGAGGTCTTCGGCGGAGTCCCAATCGAAGCCGGAGGCCGGCGTGTGGCGCCTATCAGACATGGGCGCAGTATAGCGGAGTCTCAACCTGAAGCGCAATGTCAGCTTGAGGTCTCTGAAGCGGCCCCTTCTTCTATAAGCGAGCGGACGAGGTCCACGTACTCGCCGGCGAGGGAGTGGGGGTCGCCGCCGTTGCCGGGCTCGGCGTAGACGTAGAAGAGGGGGTTGTCGGGGTCGGGGAGCATGAGCACCCAACCCCCGTCCACGCTCAGGCGCACGCCCTCGGTCAGGATGGCGTCCGGGTCGCCGCCGAACCTCTCGGCCAGGCCCCGCATGACGCGCCCCTTCGCCGTCCAGGGGCACTCCAGGCGCTCGCGGACCACGCCGCCAAAAGGCTCGCCGAACTCCCGCCGCAGGCCGGAGAGGGGCTCGTAGCGGAAGGCTTCGATCGCGCGGGCGAGCGTCATAAAGGAGTCGGGGGCCGGGAGGAAGGAGGGGAAGATGTAGCGGCCGTCGGCCAGGGAGGCGAGGTCCGCGCGCGAGTTGGCGGCCTTTATCGCCAGGCTGCCGATGCCGGTGCGGCTGATCTCCACGGTCCCCCCGCCCTCTTCGGCGAGCTCCCTGTAGGCGCTGCTGAGGTTTATGGGGAAGACGGCCTTGCGCGGCCGGGTGGCCTTTATCAGGCAGGCCAGCATCACGTCGTCCGGCACGAAGTGTCCCTCGTCGTCCACGAACCGGACCACCTCGGCCTCCGGGCCGACCACGGCCCCGAAGACGGCCCCGACGGTCGGCACGATGCGGGCCACCCGGTCTATGCTCTCCTCGAGGTCGGCGCCGGCGCCGCTGCTCACGACGTTGGCGTTCGCGAAGCCCTCCATGACGACGGCGCCCACGCCCAGGCGGGAGAAGACGGTGCCGGCGACGAGGCCGGCCACGCCCCCGTAGAAGTCCACGACTATCGTGGCGCCGGAGGTCTTCTCGCGGTCAACGACGCGCTCCAGGCGCTCGACGAACTGCTCGACGACGCGGCCCGGGTAGATCAACTCGCCTATGCCCTCCCCGTGGGCCCTGCGGTACTCCTCGCGCACAAACGCCTTCTCCACCGAGCGCTGGTCGCCCTCGGTCATGGGCGTGGCGTCCGAGGCGAAAAAGAGGATCTCGACGTCGTCGGGGTCGGCGCCGGCCCTGACGTGGGCGCCGGCAGACGACCTCCCCGAGAGCACGTCGTGGCGCACCACGCCGGCGTGGGCGGCCCTGAGGTCCCTTATGTGTATGCCGGTCCCGAGGAGTGCTGCGGTCATCGCCCGCTTGGCGACCTGGGCCGAGCGGGAGGAGTCGCGGCCTAGAGTTACGACGGCGCCGGGGTCTAGAGTCGTGCCGAAGGAGGAAGAGAGGCGCGTCACGAACTCGGGGGTCAGGTTGACGTTGAACTTGCCGGTGACGACGCCGCCCTTGAAGATCGTGCGCAGGCCCATGGTCTCGTAGATCAGGGACTGGGTGACGTTGGCGCCGGCCTCAATGGTCTTGTGCGGGTAGACCTTGACGTCCGGGGCTATGGTCGCCCCCTCGCCCACGATCACGTCGTCCCCCAAAGCGCTGCGCTCGAGGATGCGGGCCCTGGCCTGCACATAGGAGTTGCGCCCGACGAGGGTGTCCTTGAGCTCGGCCCCCTCGCCTATGTAGGTCCCGTCGGCGATGATGCTGCGCTCGATGCTCGCCCCGGCGGAGACGACGACGTTGTCCGCTATGACGGTGTAGGGGCTGATCTTGGCGCCCGGGTCGATGCGGGCGTTCTCCCCGATCACGACCGGACCCTCTAGCTCCTCGTCGTCGACCTGCGTGCGCCGGCCGACGAAGATGTTCTCCCTGAGGCGCGTCCCCGGAGGCCTCACGTCCTTTACCCGCCCGTCGAGCACGTCCCTCTGCGCCACGGCGAACTGCTCTAAGGTGCCGATGTCCTCCCAGTAGTCCTCGGTGACGTAGCCGTACATCGGCCGTCCGGCCTCCAGGAGCTTCGGGAAGAGCTCCTTGGAGAAGTCGTACTCGCCCTCCTCCGGTATCTCGCCCATGACGGAGGGCTCGAGCAGGTAGATGCCGGTGTTGACGGTGTCTGAGAAGACCTGGCCCCAGGCCGGCTTCTCCAGAAAGCGCGAGATCCTGCCGTCCTCCTCCAGGATGACGATCCCGAAGTCCAGCGGGTTCTCGACGCTTTTGAGGACCATCGTCGCCTCGGAGCCCTTCTCCTCGTGGAAGGAGACCAGGCGCGTGAGGTCCGCGTCCGTGAGGGCGTCGCCGCTTATGATAAGGAGCCGCTCGCCCTCGAGGCCGAGCTGCTTCTCGGCCATCTTTACCGAGCCTGCGGTGCCGGCGGGGGCGTCCTCGACGGAGTAGCCGATCTTCACGCCCCAGTCCGAGCCGTCGCCGAAGTAGTCCCTTATCTCGTCGGGCATGAACTGCAGCGTCACGCTTATGTCGTCGAAGCCGTGGCGCTTGAGGAGACCAATGATGTGCTCCATGCACGGCAGGTTGGCTATCGGGATCATGGGCTTGGGCTGGTCGCTGGTCAGCGGCCTGAGGCGCGTACCCTGACCCCCGGCCATGATGACGGCCTTCATCGGGCCCCCCCGTCCGCCGACGCTACAAACCAGGCTCCAAGCATTCTGCGCCTTCCCTTCTCCCTCTCAAACGCCGGTCGGCGTCCCCACACATCTTACCCGACCCGAGGGCCCGCTAACGGCTGCTGCGCGTCCTGACCCCGACGGCGACCCCCCACAGGTCGTAGCGCTCCCTGAGGGCGTTCTCGACGTGGCGCAGGTAGCTGTCCGGCAGGTCGTCGGGGCGGTTGGCGAAGAGCGTGAACCGCGGCGGGGCCGTCCCCGTCTGGGTGGCGTACCGGATCTTCACGCCCCCGGGCGGCGGGGTGCGGTCCACGAGCGCGTTGACGAACTCGGCCACCTCGTGCGTGGGGACCCGCAAGCGGTAGGCCCGCCTGATGCGCGCGGCGAGGGGCAGTATCCCCTCCACGCCGGCCCCGGTGAGCGCGGAGACGGAGAGGAAGCGCGGCTTGAGGTCCGTCAGCCTCGCGGCGATGCCCTCCTCGACCTCCCTCAGGCGGTCGCGGTCGACGAGGTCCCTCTTGTTGATCAAGACCCCGCACGCCCGCCCGGCCTCCTGGATCTCGCGCGCCACCCTCATGTCCCCCGCGACCAGCCCGTCAACCGCATCAACCAGCAACAGCGAGACGTCCGAGCGCCGGATCGCCTCCGAAGTCCGCAACGACGAGTAGTAAGGCACCCCGCTAGCCCGCCGGATGCTCTTCGCCACCCCCGCCGTATCCAGCAGCAGGTACCGCTCGGTCTCTCCTTCTACCTCAACCTGAACCTCACCCGCAACCGCGTCGGTGGTGGTGCCGGCCACCTCGGAGACGACGGCCCGCTCGGCGCCGAGCAGCCGGTTCAGGAGGGTGCTCTTGCCCACGTTGGGCCTGCCGACGATGGCGAGCTTCGGCAGCTCTGGCTCCTCGTCGGGCGTGGTCTCGGGCAGGAGGGCGACGACGGCGTCGAGGAGGTCGCCGACGCCGAGGCCGTGGATGGCCGAGACCGGGTGGGGCTCGCCTTCGCCCAAAGTGTAGAAGCGGTGGCGTTCGGTGTCGTCGGCGGGGTTGTCCAGCTTGTTGACGGCGAGGACCACCTTCGCCTTCGAGCGGCGCAGCTCGCGGGCGATGGCCGCGTCGGCCTCCGTGGGGCCCAGGCGGGCGTCGGTGAGGTGGAGTATCACGTCGGCCTCCTCGACGGCGACCCTCGCCTGGAGGGTGACGAGGGCTTCCAGGCCGACCTTGGCCTTCGGCTCCATCCCGCCCGTGTCCACGAGGTCGAACTCGGCGCCGGCCCACTCCGCCCTGTTGTACGAGCGGTCGCGGGTCGTGCCGGGCCTGTCGGAGACGACGGCGGTCCTGCGGCGCAGGATGCGGTTGATCATCGAACTCTTCCCGACGTTCGGGGCGCCCACGACCGCCACGACGGGCAGCCGGCTCACGGGCGGTCCCCTTTCGGTAGCGCATAGATGGTTCTCAAGACTTCGTCGGCGGCCTCGCGGTAGGCCTTGCCGCCGCGCAGGTCGGGACTCAGTTGTATCGGGTCGCCGACGATCAGGCGCAGGCGCTCCCCGCGCAGGCGGGCGAGGGGCCCCGGGAGCTTGCTGACGTAGACGGGCACGACCGGGGCGCCGCCCCTTATCGCGAGCATCACGGCCCCGCTCTTGGCCTCCCTGGCCGTGCCGTCGTTCTTGTGGGTGCCCTCGGGGAAGATGCCGAGCGCCCAGCCCTCGGCGAGGTAGCCCAGCGCGATTTTCACCCCGGCCCGCCCGCCGCCCTCGCGGTCGACCGGGAACGAGCCTATGAACTCGAAGAACCTCTTGTACGGGGGCTCGTAGAGCTGTTTCTTGCCCATCCACTGCATGCGGCGCGGGATCGCCATGCACACCAGCACGGGGTCGGGGTACTGGCGATGGTTGGCGGCCACGACGAGCGGCCCCGTCTTCGGCACCTTCTCCATGCCCCGGATGGTAAGGCCGAAGAGGACGCGGCAGAGCAAGATCATGAAAAGCCGGAAGAGATCGTACCTGCGCGACATCCTCCGCGGCGTGCTCCTGCCCTTGAACGCGCTCGTGCCGCTCACGCCTCCCTCCTGCTGAGGCCGCTCGCCAGCTCGAGGACGCGCGAGACCACCTCTTCGAGCTCCAGGGTTGTGGTGTCCAGGACGACGGCGTCGGCGGCCGGCTTGAGCGGCGAGGCCTCGCGCTCGGAGTCCTGGCGGTCGCGCCGCGAGATGGCCTCCCTGATGCGGTCGAGCTCCCCCTCGCGCCCGCTCTGGCGCGCCCTCCTGCGGGCCCGCTCCTCCGGGTCGGCGGAGAGAAAGACCTTGAGCTCCGCGTCCGGCAGGACGACGGTGCCTATGTCCCGCCCCTCGACGACGGCCCCGCCCCTCTCCCTAGCCTGGTTCGCCGCGGCCCGCTGGACCGGAAGCAGCACCTCCCTGAGCTCGGGGTTCGCCGAGACCTTGGATGCCGCGGCGGCCACCTCGGGCGTGCGGAGCTCGGGGTCCGGGACGCGCCGGGCGTCGATGCTGGCGCCCTCGGGGTCGAGGCCTATTCTGCGCGCCAGGCCCGCTATCTTCGGCCCGTCGGAGAGGTCGGCGCCCTCGCGGAGCGCGATCAGGGCGGCGGCCCGGTAGGCGGCGCCCGTGTTGAGGTTGACGAGGCCCAGCCGCGCGGCGACGTGCCGCGCGACGGAACTTTTCCCGCTCCCGGCGGGCCCGTCTATGGTTACGAGGATCCCCTTCATCGACGCCCGGAGTATAGCCGAAAGACCCGGCCGTTCACCGGAGCCCGTCGAGCGCCCGGAAGTACCCGGGAAAAGTCTTCGTGACGCACCCCGGGTCCGCTATGGTGACCGTCGGCCCCGACGAGGCCAACCCGGCGACGGCGAAGGCCATCGCCATCCGGTGGTCCCCGTAGGTCCGGACGACGGCGGGCCGCAGCGTCCCCGGCGAGACGCGCAGCCCATCTTGCCGCTCCTCGACAGCAACCCCGAGCCGCGAGAGCTCCGCGGCGACCGCCGAGATGCGGTCGGTCTCCTGGTGGCGGGTGTGGCCGACGTTGGAGATGGTCGTCGGCGACGAGGCGAACGGCGCTATCGCGGCCAGCGTCATCATGGTGTCGGAGAAGGCTCCCATGTCTACCTCCACGCCCCGCAGGCGGTCCGGTCCCCTGACCTCGACGTGGCTTTCGCCGAGGTCGACCTCGCAGCCCATTTGCTCCAGGACGCGGGCGAAGCGGAGATCCCCCTGCGAAGAGCCCGAGCCGAGGCCCGGCACCCGCACCCGCCCCCCCGTGACGGCGGCGAGCGCGAAGAAGTACGACGCCGCCGACGCGTCGGGCTCGACCTCGAACGCGCCGGCCCGGTACGGCCCTCGGCCCACGGCGAGGCGCGCGAAGTCGTCCGAGGCGTCGACCCCGACGCCGAAAGTGCGCATGACGTCGAGCGTGATCCCGACGTAGGGCCAGCTCTCCCGGCCCTCGACCTCCAGCACGACGGGCCCGTCCGCGTAGGGCGCGGCCATGAGGAGGCCGCTGACGAACTGGCTGCTCCCGCCGCCGCGCACGACGACGCTCCGCCCCCCTGCCAGCCCCCCGCCGCCCACGACGATGGGAAACCGGCCGTCCTCCTCGGCGTACTCCACGGCGGCCCCGAGCCCGCGCATCGCGTCCACGAGGTCCCCTATGGGACGCTCCCGCATCCTGGGCACGCCGTCCACGGTGTAGGGACCGGGCCCGAGTGCTAACGCCGGCGGCAAGAACCGCGCCACGGTCCCCGCGTTCCCGACAAAGACCCCGACGTCCCCGCGGGGTACCTTGCCCGCAAGGCCCGCCACCCGCACCTCACCCGCCCCCCGGTCGGCCCTTACGTCGAAGCCCAACCGCACGAGGGAATCCATGAGGTAGTACGGATCGTCGGAGAAGAGCGGGTTCTTTATGGTGGAGACGCCGTCGGCGAGCGCCGCCACGAGCAGCGCCCTGTTCGTGACGCTCTTGGAGCCGGGCACCGCGACCTCCGCGTCGACCGGACGCCCGAGCGGGGCCACCTCCAACGTCTCGGGAAACTCGCCCCTTACGTCCTCGACACCGAAGTCCCGGCCCGGGACACCGCTTACCCTGCTCACCGCAACGCCCCGAGCTCCGCCTCCGTCAGCGGGCGGTACTCCCCCTCCGCGAGGTCCCCGAGCCCTATCGGCCCGACGCGGACCCTGTGCAGCGAGAGCAGGTCCAGCCCGACGGCGGCGCAGGCCCGACGTATTATGCGGTTACGGCCCTCGTGGATGGTGAGGTTCAGGGTGGTCGTGCGCCCGCGGTTCTGGCGGCCGGAGATGGTCGGCGGGGACATGGGCCCGTCTTCGAGGAGTGGGCCGGCGGCCAGGGACTCCAGGGCGGGGGCCGGGACGGGGTTCTTGAGGGTCAGGCGGTACTCTTTCTCGATGTGTGAGGAGGGGTGGGTGAGGCGGTTGGCGAGCTGGCCGTCGTTGGTGAGGACGAGGAGGCCCGTTGTGGCGGCGTCCAGGCGGCCGGCGGGCACGAGGCCGGGGACTTCGGGCATAAGGTCGGCGACCGTGGGCCGGTCCTTGTCGGGCTCGTCTTTGAGGGTGGTAAGGTAGCCGGCCGGTTTGTTGAGGGCGAACGAGGAGTGGGCCGGGGGGAGGAGGACGCGGCGGCCGTCTAGCTGGATCTCCTCGTCCCCGGAGACCGAGAGGCCTAAAGCGGCGGTCTCCCCGTCGACGGTGATGCGTCCGTCCTCTATCAGGGCCTCGGCCTTGCGCCTAGACGGGGCCGCGCCCGCGCGGGCGAGAAAGGCCTGCAGCCGCAACTAGCCTTCCCTCTCGGCCGGCTCCGGCGCGGTCAGGCGCTCGCGGACGCGGGCGAGCTCCTCCTCGGAGACCAGGGATTCCAGCGGGGGGAAGTCCCCCCTGGAGCCGGCGTCGGTGGCGGCGAGAAAGTCGTCGGTCACGGAGAGGAGCGCGGGCGAGCCCGGGGCCTCCCTGTCCGAGCCGACCTCGGCGAGCAGGCCGCGCTCCAGCAGGTTCCTGACCACGGCGTCGGAGTTCACGCCCCTAACCCGTGAGATCGCGCCGCGGGTAAGGGGCCCGAGGTAGAGGACGCAGGCGAGCACCTCGTGGGCCGCCCCCGAGAGCGGGGCCGGCCTCGCCTCCTCCCTGAAGCGCTCGACGGCCCCGGAGCAGGCCGGGTTCGTCGAGAGGACGTGGCCGCCGGCGACGGCGCGCAGGACTATGCCCGAGGCCTCCGGTGAATACCGGCCGGAGAGGTTCCTAAGCGCCCGGGTTGTCTCCCCCTCGGAGAGCCCGGCGGCGGAGGCGAGATCTTCGAGGCGGACGGGGCGGGCGCTCACGAGGAGGACCGCCTCCACGAGGTGCTCGGGGGCCGGGCTCACCCGCCGGCCTCCAAGGGTTCGAGGGTAAGGTCGCCGAGGGGCTCGGGCTGGATCAGCCTCACGGCTCCCTCCTGGGCCAGGGAGAGGGCGGCGGCGAAGGCCACGGCCGAGCGCAGGCGGTCCATGTCGCGGGTAAGATCCTCGTAGGAGACGGGGCCGCGCTGGAGGCCGGCCCGGATCACGCCGGCCAGCTCCTGCAGCGTGACGGTTATGGGGCCGAGGTGCCCGACCGGCGGCTCCACCAGCCGCGAGAAGACGCGCCTGGCCGCGAGCGTCACCCGGTCGCCCGATACGCGCAGGCGGCCCGGCCTCGGCGGCGCCGTGTGTGCCGAGGGGTAGTGCCCGGCGGCGCGGGCGAAGCGCCCGCGCAGGTCCTCCGCGGCGCGCCGGATCTTGAGGTACTCCTGCAGACGCTCGGCCAGCTCCTCGGGGGTGGCGGCGGCCTCCTCGCCGTCGGGCTCGGGTTCGAGGGCCGGCGTGAGGGTGCGGCTCTTCAGCAGGATCAGGGCCGCCGCCGAGCCCGCGAAGTCCGTATCGCGGTCGAGGGCGTTCGCGGCCTCGGGATCGCGGGAGCCGGCGTAGAGGCCGACGATCTCGCGCAGGGGGACCTCGAAGATCTCGATCTCGTCCTTGAGGATCAGGGCCAGAAGCCACTCGTATGGCCCCGAGTAGACGTCGAGCTCTACGGTGAAGTCCGCAAGCGACCTGCCGCCGGTCGATGGCGCGGTCAACGAGACTCCGCGTGGAGCGGCAGCACGGAGGAGAGCTGGCTGTGGTCGGACCCGGTCGCCCTGGCGAGCACGGGGTCCACGACCCTGCCCTCGGCCACGGCGACCCCGCGCGCGAGCCCCGCATCGGACTTGAGGGCGTCGGCGAGGCCGAGCCCCGCAAGACGGCGGACGTGGGGCAGGAGCGCGTTGCTCAGGGCGCGCGTGGCGGTTACGGGTACGGCGGCCGGAACGTTCTTGACGCAGTAGTGGATGACGCCGCCCTCGACGAAGGTCGGGTCGTCCAGGGTCGTTGGCCTCGAGGTCTCGACGCAGCCGCCGTAGTCCACGTCGACGTCGACGATGACAGCGCCGTCGGTCATCCCTTCGACGGTCTCGCGGGCCACGAGGGCCGGGGTACGGTCGCCGACGACGTTGACGGCGCCTATCAGGAGGTCAGCCCTTAGGACGGCATCGCGGATGCTTATGGTGCTCGCGGCCAGCGTGGTGACGCCAGGGATGCGGGCGAGCTCGAGCTCCCGCAGCCGGTCCACGTCGCGGTCGATCACGACCACCTGGGCCCCGAGCCCGCCCGCCATCCTCGCGGCGCCCGAGCCGACGATGCCGCACCCGAGGACTACGACCCTCCCCGGCCTCACCCCCGCGGCCCCCCCGAGCAGGACGCCCCGCCCGCCCGACTGGCGCAGGAGGTAGTGGGCACCTATCTGGGGCGTGAGGCGGCCCGCGATCTCGCTCATCGGCGCCAGTATCGGCAGCCGCCCCTGCCCGTCCCGCACGGTCTCCATCGCGAACGCGACGCACCGGGAGTGGAGAAGGTCCCGCATAAGACCCCGATTGATCGGCAACGAGAGGAACGAGAGCAGCACGAGCCCCTCCCGGAGCCGCGCCCGCTCCTCCTCCACCGGCCCGTAGACCTTGACCACGAGCTCGGAGTCGTCCCAGACCTTCGCCGCGTCCCCGACGACCCTCGCGCCGGCCTCCTCGTAGGCGGCATCCGAGACGCCGGACGCCTCCCCGGCCCCCGCCTCGACGAGCACCCGGTGCCCGGCCCGGCTCAGCTCGTGCGTGGCGTGCGGGGCGAGCGCCACCCGCGTCTCGCCCGGCGTCCTCTCTCTGGTTACTCCTATCCTCACGGCCTAAGATTACCCCGAAGCCGGCCGGCGGGCCAACGCGCCCCAGCGGGGATGGTCCCCCAGAAACTCCCGGATAGCCTCCTCTTCTCCCCGCGCGCCGAGGACCATCCCCTCGGGGCCCACGGCCTCCCAGCAGGGCGCGAAGCGCACGCCGAACCCCGCCCGCCACAGGTCGGCGGCGAGCGCCTGAACGTGGTCCGGGTCGACAGACCGCGGCGGCGCCTCCCGCAGGACGCGCATCTCGAGCACCGCCCCGGAGACGGCCGCCGCGTTCACGACCCGGCGCATCACGCCGTCCAGGGCGCAGGCGAGGCGACGCTCCGTCAGGGCCATGACGCCCCCACCCACCTCCAACCGCGTCCCGCAGGGGGAGCGCGTCTCCGAAAGCTCGTGCCGGTAGGGGCCCTCGGGCGCGGGGAGGCAGGTGGGCGGGCGCCCCTCCGGCGCCTCCCACTCCAGCGTGGCGCGGAAGTCCACGAGGCCGGCGACGCGCGTCGCCACCGTCCCGGCGGGCTGGCCGGTAAGGGTTACGGCGAGGCGCCCGGCGGCGGGTAGCGTCGCCCCCGGCGTTGTCCCAGGTATCGCCCCGGGCATCGCCACCGGCGCGGGGCTCAGCGGGCCGCCTGCT
>JAUJMB010000335.1 GCA_030447045.1 Rubrobacteraceae bacterium
TGGGCAGCGACGCCTGGACGGTGGTCGCCGGCTGGACGTTCATAGTCTCGGCGGTGTGCGCTTGGTACACG
The DNA here is from genome assembly GCA_030447045.1 of Rubrobacteraceae bacterium. The sequence continues at coordinate 72 of JAUJMB010000335.1, forward strand.
GCGAGCGCCCTGATGTTCGAGGGGGTCGCCGGACGACCGGTGCTGCCGGTCGGGCAGACGAAGAAGGCCAAGGAGGCGCCCGAGGTCGCGCCGGGGGCCGGCGAGCCGGGGGTTGCGCAGGGCCAGTGAGTAAACCTTGCTCGCCCGGCGGAGGGGAACGCCCCGGACCGGCCACCGGCAAAGACCGCGAACAGGGGGCCTGCGGATGAACGCCAAACAGATACACGAGGAGCGGGGACAGCGGACATTCGCGCTCGTCTTCGAGGCGGGAGACGAGGTGGTCTCGGGGCTTACAGGCTTCGCGGGCGGGAACGGCCTCGACGCCGCGAGCTTCACGGCGATCGGGGCGTTCGGGACGGCGACGCTCGGCTACTTCGACCTGGAGAAAAAGAAGTACAGAAGAATCCCGATTCACGAGCAGGTCGAGGTGCTCTCGCTCCTCGGCAACGTCGCCACGAAAGAGGACGGGCAGCCGATGGTGCACGCCCACGCCGTCCTCGGGACCTCCGACGGCTCCACGCGCGGCGGCCACCTGCTGGAGGCTCGCGTGCGTCCGACGCTGGAGGTCGTCCTCGTCGAGTCGCCCGAGCACCTTCAACGCAGGGAGGATTCAGAGACCGGCCTACCCCTGATCTCCATGGAAGGCTGAGGGTGCGGCGAACCGGAGGGTTTGGGAGGGGGAGCGGAGGGTCGGACGGATGAACGCCCTGCTCAGGATAACCGGCATCGGTAGCCTGGTCTCTCTCTACCGCTACGTCTACCTCAACCAGCCGCGGCTGACCAGGCTGGCGGGCGTCGCCCTGATCCTGGCCGTCGGCGCCATCCACGCGATCGAGGCGCCGGATCACTTCCGAGCCGCCGCCTACCTCGGCGTGCTTTTCGCGGTCAATGCTGCCGCGGCGCTCGTGGCGGCCGTCGGTATCCTTCGGGGGGCGAAAGGTTGGGGCTGGACGCTGGGAGCCGCGATCAGCGGCCTCTCGGCCCTCGCTTACCTGGCGAGCCGCCTGTTGGGCCTGCCCGGCCTCGGGGAGACCGCGGGCGGATGGGACGAGCCTCTCGGCTCCCTCGCCCTGATCGTCGAGGGCCTCTATCTGGCGGGGTGGTTCTCGGTGGTGACCGGGCTCGCCGTCGCCGCCCCCGACAGGCGGCACTGGCATGACTAGCCCGGGACGGCGTGCCGCGGCGGTGGTCGCCCTGGCCGCGGGGCTCGCGCTTTTGGTCGGGTGCGCGTCCGCCGGCTCCGAACCGAAAGCCGAATTGCTGCGGGTGGACGTGCCCCTGCGGGAGCCGGCCTGGGTGCCCGGGAAGACAGCCGTGCTCGCCTTGAGCGAAGACCGCCGGAGCGTGGTGCGGGTCGACGTCGGTAAGGACGCCGTGGGCTCCCGACCACCCGTACGCTCGGAGGAGTTCGAGGGCCTCGGAGAGAACGTGGCCCCGAACCCCGAAGAGCCGAAGTGGGCGTATCTACCGCGGCCGGGGTCGGGCGAAATCTCCGTGCTCGACACCGGTTCCTTGCGGGTGGTCGATAGCTACGAGGTCGGGGACTCGCCATCTTACGTCACCCTGGACGTGCAGTCGGAGGTGCTCTTCGCCCTCTCGGAGGACGGCTCGAAGGTCTCCTCGGTGGAACTAGAGACCGCAGAAGAGGTCCCCGCCGTCGAGGTGGGGGGCGGGGCCGAGACGATTCTGGAGGCGCCCGAGAAGGGGCTGGACCCGGCGTTCTGGGTCTCGGGCCCGGGCGGCGTCACCTTCTACGGCGGGGATCCCCTGGAGCGCATGGTCGGGGAGCGGATAGAGGCCACAGACCTGGCCGTGGACCTCAGCAGCATGCAACGCTCCTACGTCGCCGAGGGCGAGCGGGTCGTGGCCTTAGAGGGCGACCCCGAGGGCTTTCTGGAGGGCGAGTTGGTGGCCGTAGAGACCAGAGACCTGGGCGAGAAGGTCGAGCACGTGGCGAGCGACGAGCTGCACGTCTTCGCGGCGACAAGACACAAGCTGGCGGCGATGCGGCGGGAGAGCCTGGAGGTCGTCGAGACCATGAGGTTCGGGAGGCTCTTAGAGCGCGAGGGGGTAGAACCCGATGGAATCTCCGGCATAACCGTGGGGAGGGAGGACGTCTACCTGACCTTCGAGGGCGAGCCGTATGTACTGAGCGTCAAAAAGCCTTGAGGAGGACCTAGCATGCCCGAGCTCGACTTTCCGG
>JAUJMB010000336.1 GCA_030447045.1 Rubrobacteraceae bacterium
ACCCGGCGAGAACCGCATCGGCATCCGCCGCCTCGTCGAACGGGGCGGGGGCCGCTTCGTCCGGGGCCGCGTCGCCGAGGTGCTCCACCGGGACCGCCTTCTGCTCCTCGAAGACGGTCGCACGGTCCCGTACGACGCCGTCTCCTTCTGCCTCGGTAGCGAGACGCGGGCCGAAGACGGCGCGGTCCCCGTGAAGCCGGTCTCCAACCTCGAGCGCGTCAGGGAACGCCTCCTCGCCGGGGGGCCCGGCGAGGCCCCGCGGATGGTCGTCGTGGGGGGTGGGGCCGCCGGCTGCGAGGTGGCCGTCAACCTGGCCGCCCTGTCGCGGGAAGCCGGGTCTGACGCCGGCATCACGCTCGTCGAGGCCGCGCCAGACCTCCTGCCCACCTCCCCGAGGGCCGCCCGGCGCGTCATGCGCGGGCACCTCAGGGACCTGGGGGTCGAGGTGCTCCTGGGCCGACGGGCCGTCGCGGAGAACGGCGCCGTCGTGCTAGACGATGGGAGAGAGATACGGGCCGACCTCACCCTCGCCGCCACGGGCGTCGCCCCGCCCGACGTCTTCGCCCGCTCCGGCCTCGCGACCGGCGATGATGGCGCCCTCTGGGTAGACCGCCACCTCCGGAGCCCGAACGACCACCGGATCTTCGGCGGCGGGGACGCGGTCGCCTTCCGCGGGGGCCGGCTGCCCCAATTCGGGGTCTACGCCGTCCGCCAGGGCCCCGTCCTCTACCGCAACCTCCAGGCCGCCCTGCGCGGGGAGACGCCCTCCTCGTACAGGCCGCAGGGGCACTACCTCTACGTCCTCGACCTCGGCGACAGGACGGGCCTCGCCATCTACGGCCCGCTCGTCATCCGTGGCCGTCCCGCCCTGTGGCTCAAGCACCTCATAGACCGGCGGTTCGTGCGAGAGTACGGCTAGTCAGCCCGTCGGCTTCTGGCTGTGGGAGGATTGGCCGGGCCGCTTCCCACGCGACAGCCCCGAATGGCGGGCGGCGCGATTGGTGCCCGCGAACTGTTAGCCGAAGGCTCTAATAGCTGACTAGCCGAAATGGCGACGAGCGGAGGCGAAGCCGGAGCGGGCTGACTAGCCCCTTTTGCCTATGCCGAGCAGGAGGTAGAGGACCAGGTACAGCCCGACCGCCGTCAGGGCGACCGTGAAGAAGCTGTTCGGGTCGAGGTACCGCTGGAGGGCGGGGACGGCGCTCAGGAGGAGGGCCGCCGGGGATTCGAGCAGCGCGCCGAGGCTGTAGACGGCCCGGGTTACGGTATTCGCGCCGGCGTTGATGTTGACGTAGACCAGGGCCACGTGGATCAGGATCAGGATTATCACGAACCCCAGGATCGTGCGTATAAGCGACATCTACCTCCCTCCGTGGGCGCCGTTCTAGGAGGCGGCCCGCTTGCGGCCTGACCTGTTCTCCCTGGTGGTCTTCTCGGAACCCTCCGGCACGTGGCCGGTCGGCTTAACCCTCTCCCGCCTTCCGGGCCCGCCCTGCACGCCGCCGAACAGCACGAAGACGGCGGCGGCAACGAGAAAGCAGATCATCCCCACGAGGAACGTCACCCAGTCCCGCATCGCCACCCCCGCCGCACCCGCGGCGCCAGAGACCCAGCAGAGCGCGAAGAGCAGCCCCGCCTCGCGGTTCTTGTCTTCGGAGGCCATGTAGAGGCCGAGGGCGATACCGGCCAGGCAGACCAGCAGCAGCAGCACGCCGATGACGGTAAGGACAAAGCTCACCCCGCAATACTACCCGACCCCGAACCGGTTGGCACGCGCGCCGCCTACCTGCCGGCCATCGACCGGCGGTAGGCCTTCATGGCGGCGAGGAACTCGTGCCAGGACCGTTCGGGGGACTCCAGGCGGTTTCCGTAGAGCGAGAACTTGTGCACGAGCTCGTGCACCGCCGAGGCGTCGTCCGAGACGCACCCGGGGCGCGCGACGATCAGGACCTCCCACTCCTCCTCTTCCTTGATGTTCGCTATCGCGCTTTTGAGGGCGGGCTTGTGGTAGAGGAGGGTGCCGGGGGCATCGAGGTCCACGTAGCGGGCCACGACCTCGTGGCCGTTCTCCAGGGCGAACGCCTCGCAGGCCGCCTCTTGTTCTCGGCGGGAGGGCGGCGTTCCGGAAGGGTCCGTGCGGATGTAGATGGCGGCTCGGGGCACTGAAAATCCATGATAGCACGGGCCCCGTCTGGTATGATTCGGCCCTGCAAAGACGCGCGTCGGGACGTGGCGCAGTCTGGTAGCGCACTCGGCTGGGGGCCGAGTGGTCG
>JAUJMB010000337.1 GCA_030447045.1 Rubrobacteraceae bacterium
GGGTAGCCGGGGTCGGCCTCGATGGCCCGCTCCAGGTGGTGCACGATCTTGAACGGCTCGTCCCGCCCCAGGGCCACCAACGCGAGCCCCATCCGCGGGGCCACCCACTCCGGGTCTATCTCCAGGGCGTCCAGGAAGCTCGCCTCGGCCTCCTCCAAACGCCCCAGGTTCAGGAGCGCCCTCCCGACGGCCTCTATGGCCTCCGGGTTGCCGGGCGCGCTCTCTAAGGCCTGCTCGAAACGGGAGAGGGCCTCCTCTATGAGACCCTCGCTCGCCAGCGTCTCGCCCTGCTCGAGATACTCCTCGTAATCCATGGTCGCATTAAATCAGATAGGCCGCCGGCCGAGTGTGTACAATCTCCCGCGCACACAGACGCGCAGCGACCGCGAAGAGGAGAGGCGCCCGCATTGAAAAACCCCCCCACGCCCGTGCGGCTGGAGATCCGGTACGCCGACCTGGACCCCTACGGCCACGTCAACAACGCCGTCTACCTGGCCTTCTTCGAACAGGTCCGCTTCGCCTACTGGAACGCCCTGGCCGACCTCGCGGGCATCCCGGAGCGCGAGGCCGGCGACGTGCCCGGCGCCCGGTACGTGATCGCCGAGACCACCCTCCGCTTCAAGGCCCCCATCTTCTTCGACAGCACCCTCCACGGCGCGGCGACGGTCCCCTGGGTCGGCAACCGCTCCTACGCCATGGACTTCGAACTGCGCAACGGCGAATCTTTCGACACCGGCGAGCTCGCCTGCGAGGGCTCCGCGGCCCACGTCTTTTTCGACCCCGTGAAGGACGAGGTCCAGCCCCGCCCCGACTGGTTCCTGCAGACCATCGCCGCCCTCGAAGGCCGCCCCGAAAAAGACTTCGCCCCGCCCGAACGCTAGCCCGCAACACGGCCGCCGCGGCGTGCTACGGTGGAGCTGGTAGGCTGTGAAGGAGGCCATCGTGGAGTACCAGAGCATCAAGGGCGAGAGGGTGCCGGCCCTGGGGCTGGGGACGTACCGGCTCACCGGCGAGGCCTGCGTGGGGGCCGTGAGCCTCGCCCTCTCGATGGGCTACCGGCACATCGACACGGCCCAGATGTACGGCAACGAGGCCGAGGTCGGGCGCGGGGTGGAGGCTTCGGGGGTGGACCGCGGGGACCTCTTCGTTACCACCAAGGTCTGGCCGAGCGACTTCGCCCACGACAGGGTGATCCAAAAGACCCGCGAGAGCCTGAAGAGGCTCCGCACGGAGCACGTGGACCTGCTCCTCATGCACTGGCCCCCCGACGGGGTGCCGCTCGGGGAGACCCTGGGGGCGATGCGGGGGCTCCAGGAAGAGGGCGCCGTCCGTCACGTCGGCGTCAGCAACTTCTCGCCAGCGCTCGTAGAAGAGGCCTCGGAGCACGTCGACGTCTTCTGCAACCAGGTCGAGTACCACGCCTACAGGCGCCAGGAGCCTCTGCTGGACCAGGCCCGCGCGCGGGACTACCTCCTGGTCGCCTACCGCCCCCTCTCGCGCGGCGGCGTCGAGCGCGACGCCACGCTGCGCGAGATAGGCAGGGCCCACGGCAAGACCGCCGCCCAGGTGGCGCTGCGCTGGCTCGTCCAGCAGGAGAAGGTGGCCGCCATCCCGAAAGCGACCGGCGAGGAGCACCTCCGGTCCAACCTCGACGTCTTCGACTTCAGGCTAACGCAGGAGGAGATGGACCGCGTCTCCGCTCTGGGGAGGTGAGCATGCGCGCGCGTGAGCTGGGCGTGGAGATCGGCGTCTTGCCCTCGGGGCCGAACGACGCGATCACGGACGTCGCGGGGGTGAGGGTCGGGCACTCGACGATCGTCCGGGGGGATGGCCCCCTCGTCGTGGGCGAGGGACCCGTGCGCACCGGCGTCACCGTCGTCTGCCCGCGGGAGGGGTCGGCGCGGGACGAGCCGGTCTTCGCGGGCAGCCACAGGTTCAACGGCAACGGGGAGATGACGGGGCTCGAGTGGATCCGGGAGGCCGGCGCCCTCACGACACCCGTCGCCATCACCAACACCCACAGCGTCGGCGTCGTGCGCGACGCCCTGATAGCGGCAGAATCGGAAGAACGCGGCGGCGCGGACGAGTACTGGTCCCTGCCGGTCGTGGCCGAGACCTACGACGGGACGCTCAACGACATCAACGGCCAGCACGTCGGGCCCGAGCACGTGCGGGAGGCGCTCGAGAACGCGGCCGCGGGTCCCGTGGCCGAGGGCTCCGTGGGCGGCGGGACGGGCATGATCTGCCACGAGTTCAAGGGCGG
>JAUJMB010000338.1 GCA_030447045.1 Rubrobacteraceae bacterium
GCTCTTCGCGAAGCTGATCGTGCGCGGCCCCGACCGCCCGGCCGCCCTGCGGCGGCTGCGGCGGGCGCTCGCGGAGTTCAAGGTAGAAGGAATAGCCACGACGCTGCCCTTCTTCCGCGCCATCCTCGACGACGAGGCCTTCGTCTCGGGGGACTACACGACGGGCTTCGTCGCAGAGAGGATGGACGGCCTCACCATAGAGGCCGCCCCCGCCGCCGGTCCTGACGCGCCGGACGAGAAGGCGTCCCGCGAGGTCGAGGTCGAGGTGGACGGTCGTCTCTTCCGGGTGCGGGTCTTCGGCGAGGGGGACGCGGCCGGTGGTCGGGGGGCGCCGCGGCGCAGCGGCCGGACCACGCGGCGGACGGCGGCTGCGGAGGGGGGGATCTCGGCCCCGATGCAGGGGACTATCGTGAAGGTCCTCGTCGAGGAGGGCCAGGACGTCGCCGCGGACGAAGCCGTCTGCCTGCTGGAGGCGATGAAGATGGAGAGCGAGGTCAGGGCCCAGAGGGCCGGCCGCGTCGCCAGGGTGCTCGTCGAGGCCGGCCAGACCGTCCGCCCCGGCGAGCCCCTGGTGGTGCTGGAGTAGCGCGGGCCCCGGATGGTAGACCAGGCCGAAGAGTTCGTGTGGAGCGGCGAGGGCGAGGACGCCGAGATCCTCGTCCGCGCCCCCGACGAGGCCACGGCCGAACGGGCCATCGACCGCACCCTTCCGGCCACCCGGCTCCCCGGCGTCCACAGCCCCGTTCACGCCGCAGCCTCGCCGGAGAACCTCGGTTGGGTCGCGGTCTCCGGTACGCACGCCGCCCCCGGCCTCTTCTCCGCGCCGGTTCGGGGCCTGCTCCTCCTCGCCGACGTAGACGCGGAGAACCTCGGTTTCCCGGCGCGCGACGTGGCGGACCTCGCCCTGCGCGGCCTTGCGGAGGCGGGCCCCTCGCTGCCGGTGCTCAACGAGGCCGGCGTGCGCAGGGTCTGCGAGGGCGGTGCGGGCGCCGCGGCGGAGGACGGCCTCGTCGAGGAGGAAGACCTGGCGCACCTGGAGCCCGTCGAGGGGGACCCCGACGCGCTCGGGCGGCGGGCGCTCGCCGCCGGGACGCGGGACTGGGAGGAGGGGTTCGGGCTGGCGGTGGCGGTGGTGGGGGAGGTGCTGGACAGCGAGAGGGCCGAGGCGCTTGGCGTGCGGCGGGGGCTGCTGACGCTCGTGGTGCGGGCCGGGGCGGGGGACCTCGGCAGGCTCGCGCTGGGCACGCACCGGGATCGGATAGTTACCCGCATCAGGGCCGGCGTGGAATTCGGGGCCGGCGACGACCTGCCCGCGGCACCCCTGGAGGCCGAAGAGGCGGCCGACCTAATCGCGGCCGCGCGGGCCGCATCCAACTTCGCCGACGCCAGGGCCGCCCGCGCGGTCTACGCGCTGCGGCGCGTACTCGGGGACGTTGTTGGGGGCCTCGAGCTGCGCGCCTCGTGGACGGTCGGGGGGATCGAGGTCCGCGACGGGGTCCTGATCCACCGCAACAACCTCGCGTCGGTCGCGGAAGGGGACGTGCTCGTCTCGGGTGGTGCGGTGGCGGTCGGGACGGGTAAGATGTGGCGGAGTGCGCCCCCGTTCGGCGCGCCCGAAAGCGAAGGCCGGTGGCCCTGGGAAGAGGCGGGCCTGCTGGAGCGGTGGGCGGAGCTCGACCCGACCCGAGGAGAGGGCTAGAGGTGGACTTGCTGATGGTCAGGGAGCGGGAGACGGGCCGGTTCCTCTACACCGAGCGCCTCGAACGCCGCGCCGGCGAGACCTCCTGGGAGTACGTCCGCCGCAGCGTCCGCCGCGAGGCCCACATCCGCGCCCGCTTCGCCGGGGACGGCCAGCAGGTGATCATGGGCTGGGGCGCAGACTCCGTCGAAGACTTCCTGAGATCCTACCCCGAATACGGCCCCGTGCCCGACGGCAGACCCGAACGGCCGGAAGGAGAGAGCGTCGACCGCTGAAGTCCTGGACAAGTTCTCCACCCTTATAACCACGGCCCTGGCCTCGTCGCCGCCCTCGCCTGGAACACCGCCATCCAGAACCTCTTCAATGCACTCTTTGGCAAGGCCGGGGGCGCGTTAGCGGGCCAGTTCCTCTACGCGATCCTGATCACCCTCGTGGTCATCTTCGCCACCATCTACGTCGGCCGCGCCGCCGAACGCGCCAAAAAGGCCGAAGAAGAGCGCGGCGGACTGTTCGGTCGATCGAGAGAGTAAGCGGTACGCCGGACGCGAACCGCGGCATC
>JAUJMB010000008.1 GCA_030447045.1 Rubrobacteraceae bacterium
GCGCGGCTTCGGCGCCGTCCAGGCCTGCTTCGCCCACGAGTCCCAGATGGACAAGTTGGCCGCGGAGCTTGGGATGGACCCCGTCGAGCTGCGCCTCCGGAACGCCATCGAGCCGGGGATGCGGCTCCCGTTCGGCCAGGAGGTGCCGCACCCGGCGCCGGTGCGCGAGATCCTGGAGAAGGTAAAAGGAATTCCGATGCCCGAGGAGCAGCAACTCGAGGGGCGAGACCTGCGCGAGCTCCCGGGCGGCGTCTCCAACGTCACCCACGGCGAGGGCGTGAGGCGCGGCGTCGGCTACGCGGTCGGCTTCAAGAACATAGGCTTCTCCGCCGGCTTCGACGACTACTCGACGGCGCGGGTTACGCTCTCGGTGGAGGACGGCGGGCCGCTGGTGCGCGTCCACACGGCGGCGGCCGAGGTCGGGCAGGGGCTCGTCACCCTGCAGGCCCAGATAGCGCGCACCGAGCTCGGCGTCACGCGCGTCGCCGTCGAGCCCGCGGACACGCGCGTCGGCTCCGCGGGCTCCACCTCCGCCTCCCGCCAGTCCTACGTAACCGGCGCCGCCGTCAAGGGCGCCTGCGAGGCGATCCGGGCGAGGATCTTCGAGCGCGCCAGGGAGGAGTTCGGATCGGTCGGAGACCTCTCCCTGGACGGGGACGAGGTGCTCTCCGACGGGCAGGTCGTCATCTCGCTGGCCGAGCTGATCGGGGACGACGAGCTCGAGGAGACGCTCGAGTACCACCACAAGGAGACCTACCCGCTGGACGAGAGGGGTCAGGGGGACGCGCATTTGCAGTTCGCCTTCGCGGCGCACCGGGCGGTCGTCGAGGTGGACACGGAGATCGGGCTCGTGCGGGTGGTGGAGATAGCGACGGCGCAGGACGTGGGGAAGATCATGAACCCGCAGGCGCTCGAGGGCCAGATCGAGGGCGGCATAGCGCAGGGGCTCGGGCTGGCGCTGCTGGAGGAGATCCAGGTAAAGGACAGCAAGGTCCTGAACGCCTCGTTCACGGACTACCTCCTCCCCACCATCCTGGACATGCCCTCGGTAAAGATGGAGATCCTGGAGCTCTCCGACCCCGAGGCCCCCTATGGCCTGAAGGGCGTGGGAGAACCGCCCACGATCTCATCCACCCCCGCCATCGTCGCGGCTCTGCGCGACGCCACGGGCCAGCCCCTCACGCGCATCCCCGTCAGGCCCGAGCAGATCGCGGGCATCTCCAGGAAGCCCCCCGACGAACCGCCGCACCCCGGCAGCGCCGGCTACGCGGAGATCGGGCGCCTCGACGAGCGTAGGGAGCACTAGTGCCGGCCTACGAGAGGGCGGAGCTGACCGCCGAGCTGAAAGTTTTGATCTCCAGCGAGGGCGGATCGCGGGGCGAGATCGAGGCCGCGAAGGCGGCAGCCGGCGCGTCGGGCCTGGCTCACGAAGCCGGGCCGGAGACGATGATCCTCGCCGGAGGGCGCCGGGAGGTGCTCGACGCTGCGACGCGCGTGGTGGAGGCCGCCCTCGACGCCGGGGCCGGCGGCGTCGAGCTCAAGATCGAGGCGCAGGGAGACGCGCCGAGGTTCGAGGCGGGAGGGTAGCCAAGGAGACCGTAGCGTCGGACCGGCCGGGGAAGGCGACCACGGGAGGAAGATGCCGGAGAAGCTCTCCATCGAGGAGGTCAACAGCATGGATCGAGGGGAGTTCGTCTCCCGGTTCGGATCGCTCTTCGAGCGCTCGCCCTGGGTGGCAGAGGGCGCCTGGAACGGACGTCCCTTCGACGGCCTCGACGGGCTGCACGCGGCGTTCGTCCGCACCGTCCACGACGCCCCGGAGGAGCGGCGCGTCGCCCTTATCCGGGCGCATCCCGACCTCGCCGGAAAGGCCGCCCTCGCCGGCGAGCTTACGGAGGAGTCCGCGGGCGAGCAGGCCTCCGCCGGCCTGGACAGGCTCTCGCCCGAGGAGTACGAGAGGTTCCACCGCCTGAACGCCGCCTACAGGGAGAGGTTCGGCCTCCCCTACGTGGTCTGCGTGCGGGACAACACGAAGGAGACGATCTTCGCCGGCGCCGAGCGGCGGCTGGCGAACACGCGCGAGGAGGAGATAGAGGCCGCCTTGCGCGAGATCTCCCGCATCTCGCGCCTCAGGCTCGAAGACCTGGTGGAGCCCGCGGAAGGACGCCGATGAGCGAGAAGCCGGAGATCGTCCTCGGGCAGAACAACTACGGCAAGTCCGAGGTCCGCCTCTTCAAGGTGAAGCGCGACACCGACGTCCACGAGGTGTGGGACCTGGACGTCCGCGTCGTCCTCGAAGGGGACTTCGACGCTGCCCACTACCACGGGGACAACTCCAAACTGCTCGCGACCGACACCATGCGCAACACCGTCTACGCGCTCGCGAAGGACCACCTGACCGGCAGCATCGAGGGCTTCGGCCTCGCGCTCGTCGGCCACTTCCTCGAAGCCGGCCCGACCGTCACGTCCTGCCGCGTCGAGATCACCCAGTTCCGGTGGCGCAGGATAGAGGTAGACGGACAACCCCACGACCACTCTTTTGTCCGAGAACGCGGCGAACGCAAGGCGAAGGTTTGGGGCGACGGGACCGGCGCCCGCGGGGTCGAGGCCGGCATCGACGACATCTACGTCCTGAAGACGACGAACTCGGGGTGGGAGGGCTTCTACCGCGACCGCTTCACCACCCTCCCGGAGACCGACGACCGAGTCCTCGCGACCATCGTCACCGCGAAGTGGGAGTACCGTACCCTGGACGCGGACTTCGACCGGCTGTGGAGCGGGGTGATGGAGAGCACCCTGAGAACCTTCACGGACCACTACAGCCCCTCGGTGCAGAACACGCTCTACCGCATGGGCCGGGCGGTGTTGGAAGAAATTCCGGAGATTGAGAGGATCTGGTACTCCTTCCCGAACGTCCACCACATCGCCTACGACCTCGAACGCTTCGGGATCGAGAACAACGGCGAGATCCTGCACGCCACGCAAGACCCCTACGGCCAGATCGAAGGCTGGGTGGAGCGGCGCCCGTGAGCGGCGGGCTCACAACCCACGTCCTCGACACCGCCCACGGCAGGCCGGCGGCCGGCATGAACCTGGAGCTCTTCGTCCTGGAAGGCGAAGAACGGAGGCCCGTCAAAGCCCTCACGACCAACGCCGAAGGCCGCACCGACGGGCCGTTACTCTCGCCGGGGGAATTCGCCGCCGGGCTGTACGAACTCGTCTTCGACGTGGCAGGCTACTTCGCAGGGGAGAAGGGCCTGCCGGACCCGCCGTTTCTGGGGCGCGTCCCGATCCGGTTCGGCATATCCGACCCCGGCTCCCACTACCACGTCCCGCTCCTCGTCTCGCCCTGGTCCTACAGCACCTACAGGGGGAGCTAGACGGAGGGGATTAGTTTGCGGACAAATGTCCGTTTTACACGAAATCGCTTACCGAAAGGAAGGAACAGAGACCATTGGGCGACGTAAAGATAACGGCGGGTCCCTACGAGTTTCTCGCGAGGTGGGAGCGGGAGCGGTGTCCGGTGACGGTGGAGGCGTTCGAGAGGCTCTTGCCCTACCGGCAGAAGATCATCCACGTGAGGTGGAGCGGGGAGGCGTGCTGGATCCCTCTAGGAGACTACGACCTCGGGGTCCCGTGGGAAGATGCGACGAGCGTGCCGCAGGCCGGGGAGATACTGTTCTACCCTGGGGGTTACTCGGAGACGGAGATCCTGTTCCCGTACTACGGCACGGTCTTCAGGAGCAAGCTCGGCGAGCTCGCCGCGAACCACCTCATGACCGTTACCGAAGGCCACGAGAACCTCCGCCCCTTGGGCGAACTCTGCCTCTGGAAAGGTGCCCAGGACATCCTCTTCGAGAACGCGTGAGCAGAAGGTCTTAACGCTGTTCGGGGCCCGGAGTATAGGCCTCTTGAGGGTTCGGTCCTCCTCGGCTGGAGTATACTCTTGCAAATTCCGGTGTGAGGAAGAAGTTTTCTGGAGAGCGAGAGCGAACTTGGCAGACGCGGCGAGCAACGGGGCACCGCAGGCGGGTGGGGTCCAGTCGCTGGAGCGGGCGCTGGACATTCTAGAGGTATTAGGGCGTTCGGAGGGGGAGCTTGGGATCAGTGAGATCGGGCTCTCCGTCGGGCTGGCGAACGGTACGGTCCACCGTCTCCTCTCGACGCTGGCGCGGAGGGGTTACGCCAGGCAGGTCTCGGACAGCCGGAAGTACACGCTCGGACCGCGGGCGCTCACGCTGGCCACTTCTTCGCGGGAGCGTCTCGGGCCGCTGGCCAGGCCTTTCCTGCGGGAGCTGATGGAGGTCAGCCGGGAGTCGGCCAACCTCGCCACGCTGGACCGGAACTCCGTCGTCTACATCGAGCAGGTGCCGGCCCCCCGCATGGTGCGCATGTTCACGGAGCCAGGCAACCGGGTCCCGCCCCACGCGAGCGGGACGGGCAAGGTGCTTCTCGCCTTTCAGCCGCCGGGGGCCGCAGAGGCGGTATTGAACCGCGGTGGGCTGGCGCGGTTCACGCCCCACACGATTACGGACATGGAAAGGCTTCTGGAGGAACTCGAACGCATAAGGGAGCAGGGCTACGCGACGGATGCGGAGGAGATCGAGGAAGGCGTGGGCTGCGTCGCCGCGCCCGTCTTCGGCGTGGGCGGCAGGGTCGTGGCCGCCATCAGCATCTCGGGACCGGCGGGAAGGCTCGACGGGGAGAGGCTGGAGGGGATCATCCCGGAGATCAAACGCATAGCCGCCGACCTCTCCCGTTCCCTGGGCGGCCAGCAGTAGCCCCCACCCGAACCGGTGAGTTTCGACGGGCATCGACACCTATAGACCGACCGAGAAATCCGCGGACCCCCCACACGCCAGCAATGCCAACGCCGCGACCAGGATAGGGCGCTAGCGCCCTTGTATGCTCGTCTTGACAACCCGCGCGATCTAACTCTATACTGTTTTCCGTTCAACGAAATACATATTTTGTATTGTGGAGTAAAGGGGAAAGGATGCGGTTCAGCGCTAACGTCTCGATCCTGTTCAAGGAGGTCCCGTTTCTGGAGCGTTTCGGGAGGGCGAAGGAGGCGGGTTTCTCGGCGGTCGAGTTCTGGTGGCCTGGTCTGGAGGATCTCGGGGAGGTCGAGGCGGCTATCGGCGACGCGGGCCTCTCTGTCGCGCTCTTCAACTTCGACGCCGGCGACATGCCGGCCGGGGAGAGGGGCCTCGTAAGCGATCCTGGGCGGGTGGAGCAGTTCAGGGAGAACGTGCCTGTGGCGTTGGGGCTGGCGCAGAGGCTGGGCTGCCGGCGCATGAACGTGCTGGCCGGGCACGAGAAGGACGGGATGGGCCGGGAGGAGCAGCTAACCCTCGCCCGCGAGAACGTCGCCTTCGCGGCGGACAGGGCGAGGGAGGCGGGGGTCACGGTCATGGTGGAGGCGGTGAACACGTTCGAGAACGGTCCCTACCTGCTCTATACGACCGGGCAGGCGGTGGAGTTCGTGGAGGGGGTCGGGCGGGAGAACGTGAAGATCCAGCACGACTTCTACCACATGCAGCGGATGGAGGGGAACCTGGTCGCGACGCTGCGGGAGAACATCGGGCACATCGGGCACGTCCAGGTCGCGGACTCGCCGGGGCGCGGGGAGCCGGGGACCGGGGAGATCCACTACCCCTACGTGCTCGCCGAGCTGGAGGGCCTCGGCTACGACGGCTACGTGGGCCTCGAGTACAACCCGGCGACCGGGAGCACGGAAGAGAGCTTCGGCTGGCTTCCAGAAGAACTGCGCGGCGGGGACGTCCGGGTCTCTGACCTGAAACTCTAGAGAGGGAGGGCATCTTGGCGGAGACGGTGGGGTTCATCGGGCTCGGGATCATGGGCAAACCGATGGCGAAGAACCTGATGGAGGCCGGCTACGACCTCGTGGTCAACAACCGCAGCCCGGAGAAGGCCGAGGAGCTGGCCGGAGAGGGGGCCACGGCGGCCGCCACCCCGAGGGAGGTCGCGGAGGGGTGCGACGTCGTCATCACCATGCTCCCCGACTCGCCGCAGGTCGAGGAGGTCCTCGCAGGAGAGGACGGCGTCTTCGAGGGCGTAAGGGAGGGCGCCCTGATCGTGGACATGAGCACCATCTCCCCCGTCGTCACCGAGAGCCTGGCGAAGGGGGCCAAGGAGAAGGGCGCCTCGTTGCTAGACGCGCCCGTGTCGGGCGGGGACGTGGGGGCGATAGAGGGGACGCTCTCGATCATGGTCGGAGGAGAAGAGGCGGACTTCGAGAGGGCGAAGCCCCTCTTCGACGTGATGGGCAAGACCGTTACCCATGTTGGACCGACGGGGGCCGGGCAGGTCACCAAGGCGGCGAACCAGATCGTGGTCGCGCTGACCATCGAGGCGGTCTCCGAGGCGCTGGTGCTCGGATCGAAGGGCGGGGTCTCGCCGGAGAAGATCCTGGACGTCCTCGGCGGAGGTCTCGCGGGCAACAAGGTGATGGAGGTCAAGCGCGAGAAGTTCCTGAGCCACACCTTCGACCCCGGCTTCCGCTCGGAGCTGCACCACAAGGACCTCGGCATCGCGCTCGCGGCCGGGAGGGAGTACGGCGTCGCGCTGCCGGTCACGGCCATCGTCGACCAGATGCTCTTGACCATGAGGAGGAAGGGCTGGGGCGGCGAGGACCACTCGGCGCTGCTGAGGATCATCGAGGACCAGTCGGGGCACGAGATAAGCTGACATAGCAGCCGGCCTCGGGTCGGAGAAAGCGGGTTTCGCGGTGGCACGGATGGACGTGATGGACGCGGTCGTGAAGGTGATGGAGGACGAGGGTGTGGAGGTCGTCTTCGGGGTTCCTGGGGCGGCGATACTGCCCCTGTACAAGGCCATGAGCGGGTCCGAGCAGATCCGGCACTACTCGGTGCGCCACGAGGAGGGCGGGACGCACGCGGCCGACGGGTACACGCGGGTCACGGGCAAGGTCGGGATCAACATAGGGACATCGGGGCCGGCGGGGACGAACATGATCACGGGCCTCTACACCTGCATGGCGGACTCGGTGCCCCAGATCTGCATAACGGGCCAGGCGCCGACGAACGTCCTGCACAAGGAGGCCTTCCAGGCCGTCGACATCGTCGAGATCGCGAAGCCCGTCACCAAATGGGCCGTGCAGGTGAGGGAGCCGGGCCAGCTGGTGTGGACCTTCCGCGAGGCGTTCCGCATCGCGCAGGAGGGAAGGCCGGGCCCCGTCCTTATAGACCTGCCGCTCGACGTGCAGACCTCCGGCCTCATGGTGGACTTCGACCCGGACCGGGGCGGCCCTTTGCACTTCGAGAAGCCCGCGCCCCGGCCCAACGCCATCAGGCGGGCCGTGGAGATGATCCTCGAGGCCGAGCGGCCCGTCCTGATGCCCGGCGGCGGCGTGATCGGCGCCGACGCCGCCGAAGAGCTGATGGAGCTCGCCGAGTACCTGCAGGTGCCGGTCAGCCCGACGTACATGGGCAAGGGGTCCATCCCCGAAGACCATCCCCTCTTCATGGGCGTCGTCGGATTCCAGACCAGCCAGCGCTACGCCAACGCCCTCTTTTTGGAGAGCGACCTCGTCGTCGGCATCGGCAACCGCTGGGCCGAGCGCCACACCGGAGACCTCGACGTCTACCGGGGGGACAGGAAGTTCGTCCACGTGGACATCGACCCGCGCCAGATAGCCCGCGTCTTCCCCCCGGACCTCGCCGTCGTCTCCGACGCGAAGCTGGCTCTCGGGGCGATGGTCGACACCGCGCGCGCCATGACCTCAGAGCGCGAGCCCGGCGCGTGGGTCGAGCGGGTGGACGAGCTGCGCTCTACGCTCCTCCGGAAGACGGACTTCGACAACGTGCCCGTGAAGCCGCAGCGGGCCTACCAGGAGATGAACGCGTTCTTCGACGAGGACGCGATCGTGGTGACCGCCATAGGCCTGTACCAGATCTTCTCCGGCCAGTTCCAGAAGACCTACAAGCCGCGCCACTACCTCTGCTGCGGCCAGGCGGGGCCTTTAGGGTGGGAGGTTCCCGCCTGCATCGGGGTCAAGCTCGGACGTCCGGACAACCTCGTGGTTGGCGTGGTCGGGGACTACTCCTTCCAGTTCCTGATGGAGGAGATAGCCGTCGCGGTGCAGTACAAGATCCCCTACGTGCTCGTCATGCTCAACAACGCTTACATGGGCCTGATCCGCCAGGGCGAGCTCAAGTACGACATGAACTACGCGGTGGACATCGGCTACGAGGGCCCCGAGAGCGAGTACGGCATAGACAACGTCATGGTTATGGAGGCGATGGGTGCCGCGGGCCGCAGGGTCCGCGATCCGAACGAGATACAGGAGGCCCTCGGCTGGGCGGCGAGGACCAGCGAGGAGCGGCGAGTGCCGGTGCTCGTCGAGATCATGTGCGAGCGTGAGGTCAACGCCGCGATGGGCCTCTCCATAGACAAGATCAACGAGTACGAGCCCATCCTCGACGGCACCCGCGAGACGGCCGGCCAGATCGTGGGCGGCGTCCCGGACAGGGACTGAGCGCCAACTCGTGTAAGCGGGCGCCCGGCGGCGGGCGCCCGCATGGACTAGAGTGCCGGTATGGAGAACGAGCTGAGAGAGATCCTGGACGCCGGGCTCGCCGCCGCCGACCCGAAGGCCGCCGTGTTGCGCTCGGTGAGCCTCGAAGGCGACGCCGTTGTCGTTGAGGGCGCGCGCTTCGAGCCAGGGAAGATTTTCGTGGTGGCGGCCGGCAAGGCCGCGGGGGCGATGGCCCGGGCCGCGCAAGAGTTGTTCGATGGGCGGATCGAGGCCGGCATCGTGGTCACCAAAGACGGCCACGACGAGGGGCCGGAGGGATACGAGACCGTCTTCGCCTCGCACCCCGAGCCCGACGAGAGGGGTGTTGAGGCGTCGCGCAAGGTGCGGGAGATGGCCGAGTCCCTAGGAGAGGGCGACTTGCTCGTCGCCCTCATCTCAGGCGGGGCCTCGGCCCTGCTCGCCGACCCGGCGCCGCCCATCGAGATCGGGGACCTCAAAGAGCTCACGCAGGATCTCCTCAAGAGCGGGGCGGATATCGGGGAGATCAACACCGTCCGCAAGCACGTCTCGGTGCTGAAGGGCGGCGGCCTCGCCCGCCTCGCCGTCCCCGCGAAGGTCCTGGCCCTCCTCCTCTCCGACGTGGTCGGCGACGCGCCATCCTCCATAGCCAGCGGCCCCGCCGCCCCCGACACGACCACGCTCGACGACACGCGGGCGGTCCTGGAGCGCTACTCCATAGAGCCGCCCCCCAGCATCGCCGAACACCTGGCGCAGGCCGAGGAGACGCCCAAGCCCGGCGACCCCGTCTTCGACAACGTCGCGAACATCGTCTGCGGCGGCGGCCGGCACGCGGTCGAGGCCGCCGCAAACAGGGCTGGGGAGCTCGGCTACGCGCCCCTCGTGCTCTCGACCACCATGACCGGCGACGCCAGGGCCATCGCCTCGGTCTTTGCGGCCGTCGTCAGGGAGGCCCTGCAGAGCGGCAACCCGGTGGAGCCGCCGTGCGCCGTCGTCTCGGGCGGGGAGGCGACGGTGATCGTGCGGGGCGACGGCATGGGGGGCCCCAACCAGGAGTTCGCGCTCACGCTCGCCGTCGAGCTCGACGGGTTGGACGGGTGGGCGGCCTTCGCCGCCGACACGGACGGCAACGACGGGTCCACCGAGGCGGCGGGCGGCCTCGTGGACGGGGGCACGGCGGCGAGGATGCGGGAGGCAGGCGTGGACCCCGTCGCGGCGCTCGAAAAGAACGACGCCCACGCGGCGCTGGAGGCTGGCGGGGCGCTGCTCGTGACCGGCCCGACCGGCACCAACGTCAACGACCTGCGGGTCGTCCTGGTCTCGGGGTAGCGCCGGTCGAGCAGCAGCCCCCGTCGTCCCCGAGGCGGCCCCCTACGCCGCCACCTACTCGACCAACTGGCTCTCGGCGGCCGGCACCATCATCCTTATCGCCGACATCATCGCCCTCGCCGATCGGGGTGGGCCCGAACCCCACCGTCGGCGCGAACTCCTCGGGCGCCGTGCTGGGGAAGGTGATCTCACCGCAGAACCTCGCCGTCGGCACGAGCGCCACGGGCCTCCGGAGACAAGAGAGCAACCTGCTCCGCCTCGTCCTGAAGTGATCGATCATGCTGACGGTAGTGATGGCCATCCTGGTGGTCCTGCAGGCGACGGTGCTGAACTTCATGGTCCCGTAGCGGGAGCCGAAGGTTTTCGCAGCCTGACCGCTGACAGCAACGACTAGCCCTCCTCGGCCCGGTCGAGGATGCGGCGCAGGGTCGCCGCCTCTTCGGCGTCGAGCCGGAGGCCCCCGCCCTCTCGTCCGGCGCCTTCGGGCGGTTGTTGGGAGTCGATGCCGACCAGGACGGAGGCTATCGAGGCTATAAAGTAGGAGAAGATGCCGACGGCGTAGAGCATGAGCAAGAAGCCGAGGACGCGCCCGCCGGCGGTCACCGGGTAGAGCTCGCTGCCCACGGTCGTCACGAGGGCGCCCGACCACCACAGGGCGTCGCCGAAGTCCTCTATGGTGGCCGCGGGCGCCCCGTCCTCCAGCAGGAGGCCGGCCGCCGCGCCGAGCAGGATCACCAATACCGAGACGAGGGCGAGCTGCCCGAGCCTGCGGCGCCTCAGGAGCGCCAGGGCGCCCCCCGAGCCCCGGCCCCCGAAGACCGCGAGCCTGAAGAGCGGCAGGGCGCGCGTCGCCCGCAGTACGCTCAACACCTTCAGGAACCTCAAGAACGGGACCAGCAAGACCAGGACGTCGAGCCAGTTGCGCCGCAGGTAGGCGCGCTTTACCGGCGCCAGGGCGAACTTGACCGCGAACTCGACAAAGAAGAGCCCCCACAGGGACCAGCCTAGGATGGCGAGCCTCCCCTGCCACGGCCCGCCAACCTCGCCGCTCAGCTCTATAACCGCCAGCAGCACCATCAACACCGAGGCCAGGGCGAGGGGCACGTCCAGGTAACGGTCCAGCCGGCCGCGCAGGTCCTCCCGCCTCTCGGGGTCGTCGCGCAGATGGGCCGCTTCAGCGCTCTCGGGGCTCACGAAGGTCCTCACCTCTCTGGTCTGGGGACACGGCTCAGGGACTTAGAATGCCACCAGCAGAACGGCGGCGTACAGGCCCGCCCCGAGCACGAAGGCCCAGAACCGGCTCTCGCGCTCCTCGGGCAGCTCCTCCTTGAGCACGTTCATCACCACCCCGCCAGGAACGCGAACAGCACCGCAAGGGCGGCCTCCGAGATCTCGGAGACGGGCCCCACGACCCAACCCGCAAAGACGGCCGCCGCCAGCACCCAGCGCCCGTACCCCTCGTAGGCCCCCTTGTGGTCCTCGCGCACCCCGAAGTCGTTGACCACGAAGTGCACCCCCATCGCGAAGGCGAAGAGGACGAGGCCCCCCGCGCCCGGCCCCTCCCGGTGGAGCACCAGGTAGCCGATGAGCGCGTTGTAGAGGGCGAAGGATGAGACGTGCAGCCAGAAGACCCCGGGGCCCGCGGCGTCATCCCCCCCGGCCCTGCGCCTCCCCTGCGCGAGAGCTTGGCGGCCCGCTCGAGCCCGTAGAAGGCCACCAGCCCGGCCAGAGCCACCAGGTAGACGTGGTACTCGAGGAAAGTGAAGGTCTCCCCCGCCGCCTCGCGCACGGTCTCCTGTTCCTCGGCGAGGTCGGGCAGGAGGTGGACGAAGACGTAGGCCACGGAGACGCCGCCGGCCGCCGAGAGCCAGCGGCTGCGCGGGGAGGCATGGAGGAAGCGCATCCTGCCGGCGAAGAGGTGCACGGCGGCGAGCGCAGCCACGAGCGCCAGGGAGAGGAGCGTTATCACCCTGGCGCTTCCGAAGTGTCCCTCGCACCCCACACCGGCATCGGCACGCCGGCGGCCCGGTTCAGGAGCCAGCCCACGACCGTGAGCAGGACGACGCCGGCCATGAGCGCCGCCATCTCGGGGGGCGTCTGCAGGAAGCCGAGGCTCACTATGAGCGTGGTGGCGCCCGTCGGAGGGTGGGAGGCGTTAAGGAGCAACAGTACGGCCCCCGTCAGGGCCACCGAGAGGGCGCCCGCGCCGACGCGGGCCGGCGTGGCGTCCTCGACGAGGATGCTCGGGTTGTCGAGCAGGCCGAAGAGGGCGAGCGAGAGGGCGCCGGCCCCTATCGCCACGGCGTGCCCGATCAGGGCGTTGCGCGGGCTGGACGTCGGCGCCATCGGCCGCTCGAAAAAGAGCAGCGCGGTAGGACCCAGGCTCGGAAAGAGGAGCGGCTGCTTCGCCAGGTAGGCCGCCAGGCCGCTTAGTCCGAGCGCGACAAGAGAGGCGAAAAAGGCGTAGACCGCCTCCCCCAAGCGGCTTCCGAAGCGTTCGACCAGCCGTGCGTGCAGGCCGTGGTGATCCCTCCCTGGCACTACGGCGCCACGAGCAGGGCCTGGGGGGCGGCCTGCTTCATCCTCGTCTTGAGCCACTTGATCTGGGTGGCCGTCTGGCCCTCGCAGGAGTTCACGACTTCGAGGAGCTCCCTGTCCCCGGCGCCCTGGGCGGCCTGGCCGATCATGGTCCACGCGATGTCGCAGGCGTTCGCCATCAGGTAGAGGTCGTGGAGGTCCCGGACCAGGCCGATACCGCCCTCCCTAATCCCGTCGAAGAACTCGTGATACAGACGGTCGGGCTCCGTCGGCTTCTCCTCGCCGTAGCGCTCGACGAACGGCCCGAGCGCCTCCACGTGGGCCTCGCACTGCAGCGCCAGCGTGTTGCCCGTGTGGAAGACGTCCACCTCCGCGGCGTGCCCCTCGCCGACCTTGCGGAACCCCGCCGCGAGGTTCTGCTCGGACCGGTGCAGATACCCCAGGTAATTCGCCAGGTGCATGCTATTCCCCGCCTCCCGTCTTCTCCGCCGCCTCGGCCTCGCCGCCGCCCGCCGTCTCCGGCACGCGGCCGTTCTCCGCGGGCTTGGAGGCGGTGTTCGTCGGCGCCGGGGCGGGCGAGCCGTCCCCATCGGCGACCTTCGTCACCCTCACCGCCCCTACCTTGAAGAGCGGCTGCTTGGAGACCGGGTCCCACTCCGTTATGGTCAGCTCGTTCGCCGCCCGGGCGTGGCCGTCCGGGGCGTCTCCACCTTCCCCGTCGAAGTAGCCGTAGTGGAACGGCGCGAAGACGACGCCCTCCCTGATGCCGCTCACGCGCGCCTTCGCCTCCATCTGGCCGCGCGGGGACTCGACCCGCACCGTGTCTCCCTCCGAGACGCCGAGGCTCTCGGCGTCTGTTGGGGAGATCTCGACCCACGCCTCGGGGGCGGCGTCCTGGAGCTGCGGCGCCCTCGCGGTCTTGGTGCGGGTGTGGAAGTGGAAGATGGTTCGCCCCGTGTTGAGACGGAACGGGTACTCCCCGCCCGGCTCCTCGTGCGGCGGCGTGTAGGAGGCCGCTCTCAGGAAGGCCCGCCCGTCCGGGCCTATGGCGCGGTGGTCGTCCTCGGAGTTCACGGCGCCCGTGAGCAGGTCGTGGCCAAAGGTCTCGCAGTCTCCGGTGCGGGTGTTGAAGTCGGCGTCCCCGTAGAGCCGCTCGGTACCGTCCGGATGCTCCTCGTTGCAGGGCCACTGCACGCCGGAGCCGCCCCTGAGCTTCTCGTAGGAGATGCCCGTGTAGTCGCAGGGATGGCCCCTGGTGCACTCCTTCCAGGCCTCGAAGGCCTCCTCCGGGTGCTCCCACTTTATGAGCGGCTGCCCGTCCCTGTCGCGGAAGTCCATGCGCTTCGCGTACTCGAGAAAGATGTCGAGGTCGTGCTTTGTCCCGCCCGGCGGCTCGACCGCGGCCTCCGAGAGGTGGACCGTGCGGTCCGTGTTCGTGAACGTGCCGGTCTTCTCGCCCCAGGTCGCCGCCGGCAGGACCACGTCGGCGAGCTGGGCGGTCTCCGTCAAAAAGATGTCCTGGACTACGACGAAGAGGTCCTCCTTCTCGAGGATGTTCCTTATACGCCCGAGCTCCGGAAGGGAGACCGCCGGGTTGGTGCACTGGATCCAGAGGAACTGGATGGAGCCCTGCTCGGCGTAGCGCCAGATCTGCATCGCGTGCGTAGGCGGGGCCCAGTGCGGGATCTTCATCCTGTCCACGTTCCACAGATCCGCGAGCTCCTGGACGTGCTCCTCGTTGTCCCAGTTCCTGAACGCGGGCAGGTCCCCGTTGGCCCCGGTCTCGCGCGTGTTCTGCGCGGTGGGTTGGCCGTTGAACTGCAAGACGCCGCAGCCGGGTTTGCCGAGCATCCCGCGCAGCAGGTGGATGTTGTTGATCCCGCACGCCGCGGCCGTCGCCTGGTGGCTCTGGTAGACGCCCTGGAGCGCCGTCGACAGCAGCCTATCGGTGGTCCCGATGATGCGCGCCGCCTCCCGGATCTCCGAGGCCTCCACCCCGCAGATGCCGGCCGCCCACTCCGGCGTGCACCCGGCGACGGTGCCCTCGAGCTCCCCGAAGCCCAGCGTGTGGGTTTGGACGTACTCCCGGTCGTACCAGCCGTTCTCTATGATCTCGTACAGAAAGGCGTTGATAAGGGCCATGTTGGTGCCGTTCTTTACGGCCAGGTGTACGGTGGCCCTCTCGGCGGCGGGCGTGGGCCTCGGGTCCACCACCACGAGTTTGGGCGGGTCGGGGCCGTCCAGCCGGTCGAGGATGCGCATCCAGGTAACCGCCTGCGTCTCGGCCATGTTGTGGCCGAAGAGCATGATGGCGTCGGCGTGGTCTATGTCCGCGTAGGAGCCCGGCTGGCCGTCGCTCCCGAAGCTCTCCTTGAGCGCCTGCGCGGCGGTGGCCGTGCACAGGCGCGTGTTGCCGTCCATGTGCGGCGTCCCGAGGCCGGCCTTGCCGATGACGCCCAAAGTGTAGTACTCCTCAAGAAAGAGTTGGCCCGTGGTGTAGAAGCCGAAGGCGAGCGGCCCCTTCTCCTCTAGCAGCCGCTTGGACTCACCGACGATGCGGCTCATAGCCTCGTCCCAGCTAGCCTCCACGAGCTCCCCGTCCTTACGAACGAGCGGCTTCTTGAGGCGATCTTCGGAGTTGTTGGCCTGCCAGCCGAAGAGGTCCTTGGGGTCGACCCGGCCCTTGTTCACCCGGTCCACCGCGCGGCCCCGAACGCCGCAGATGCGGCCGTCCTTGACGGCGATGTCCAGCCCGTCGCCGTTGGAGTGGAGGATGGAGGCCGTCTGGACCCAGGCGTCCACGTCCTCCTCGCCCACGCCGTCCTCCAGGAACTGGTCGACCCTGACGGGCCACTCCCCTTCCCGCGGGTAGGGCGTACGCGTGCCCCAGGGGTTCGCTATGCGGTCCATAAAGTGTAGCCTCCCATACTCCGGCCTCGCGGCGGGTCGAGCGACCCTTCCGTGTCACGGTACCAAGCGGTTTGCCCCGATAGAACCCGGCTTCAAACCGGAGAGAGGTATCTGGTCTCTCGGGTTGCCCGTCGGGGGAGCCGCCGCCTCCGTAGGGCGATGCGGGGGTCCCGCGTTGGCCTGGGCTACGGCTGGAGCAGGATCTTGATGGCGCCGTCCTGCTTTTTCTGGAAGATCTCGTACGCCTGCGGCGCGGCGTCCAGCGGCATCTTGTGGGTGGCGAAGTCCTCGACGCCCAGAGGGTCTGACGGGTCGATGAGGAGCGGCATGATGGTGTCGGTCCACGCCTTGACGTTGGCCTGGCCCATGCGGATCTGGATCTGCTTGTCGAAGAGCTGCAGCAGGTTGATGGGGTCTGCAGTCCCGCCGTACACGCCGCTTATGGAGAGCGTGCCGCCGCGGCGCACGGTCTCGATGCACTGCTCCAGCGCCGTGAGCCGGTCGACCCCGGCCTTCTCCATGGCCGGCTGGGCCACGGCGTCGGGGAGCAAACCGACGAGCGTCTGGGCCGTCTTGCCCGCGGTGGCCCCGTGCGCCTCCATGCCGACGGCGTCTATGACGGAGTCGGGCCCGCGGCCGTCGGTCATCTCGCGGATCGTCGCCGCTACGTCGTCGTGCTCGCTGAGGTCGACCACCTCGGCGCCGTACCGCCGCGCCATCGCCAGACGCTCCGGCACGAGGTCGACGCCGATGACCCTGTGGCCCTTGTGGTGGGCGATGCGCGCGCTCATCAGGCCGATGGGCCCGAGGCCGAAGATCGCCACGCTACCCCCCTCCGGGATACCGGCGTACTCGACGGCCTGCCAGCTCGTCGGCAGGACGTCCGATAGGTAGACGAAGCGCTCGTCGGACATCCCCTCGCCCTCCTCGGGGACCTTGATGGGGACGAACTGCGCCTGCGGGACGCGCAGGTACTCGGCCTGCCCGCCGGGCACCTGGCCGTAGAGCTTGGTGTAGCCGAAGAACTTGGCGCCCGTGCCGTACTCGTGGACCTGGGTGGTCTCGCACTGGGAGTAGAGCCTCTGGTCGCACATAAAGCAGTGCCCGCAGCTTATGTTGAACGGCAGGACCACCCGGTCGCCGGGGGCCACGTGCGTGACCTCCGGCCCGACCTCCTCGACGATGCCCATCGGCTCGTGGCCGAGGATGTCGCCCGGGTCTATAAACGGTCCTAAAACCTCGTAGAGGTGCAGGTCCGAGCCGCAGATGTTGGTAGTCGTGATCCTGACGATCGCGTCGTTCGGCTCCTGGATGCTCGGGTCGGGCACGTCGTCCACCCGAACGTCCCTCTTGCCGTGCCACGTCACAGCCTTCATGTGCTCGCACCTCCGTGATCCCTAGTAGCTAGCCCTCGAACGGCCCTGCGCCCATCGCCCACCCGTCCGGTTGCGCCCCCAGCCCGTAAGGTTGTAACGGCATAACCCACCGGCGCGGGGCCTATGCATCCGCGGGGCAGACTTTCAGCCGCCAACGAAAAGCTGGCGGCCGAAAGCTGATGCCTAAAACCTGTAGCCTGAAGCCTCTCTACGCGCTGCGGGCCTGGTCCTCGTGCTTGCCCTCGCCGATCTCCTCGACCACCTTGGCGCAGAACGCCTCAAGGTCGCCGGGGTTACGGCTGGTGACGAGGCCCCCGTCGGTGACGACCTCCTCGTCCACCCAGGTGCCGCCCGCGTTGCGGATGTCGGTCTGGAGCGACGGGTAGGAGGTGAGGGTGCGGCCCTTCACCACGTCCGCCTCGACCAGCGTCCAGGGGCCGTGGCAGATCACGCCGACCGGCTTGGCCTGCTCGAAGAAACCGTGCACGAACTGGACCACGTTCGGGTCGGCGCGCAGGTTGTCGGCCCCCACGGTGCCGCCGGGTATGATCAGGGCGTCGTACTCGTCCGGAGAGGTATCGGTTACGGCCCTGTCCACCGTGAAGGTGTCCCCCATCTCGGTGTCGTTGTTCATCGCCTGGGCCTCGCCGGCCTCGATGCCGACGACCTCCACGGTGGCGCCCTCGGCCTCGACGGCCTGCTTCGGCTGGACGAACTCCACCTGCTCCGTCCCGATCGGCGCGATCAGAATGGCCACCTTGCGTCCCTGCAATTCGTTAGCCACGAATACTCCTTCTTTTCTCTACGTACCCATCAGGGAACCGCGGTTCCCTTTGGTTAGATACCCGTATCAGCGCCCACGAAAAACGCCCCCTCGCCACCGGCCCGAACGGCCAGAGACGCGCGCCTAACCCGCCGAAGCCCGAGAGCCGTCGCGCCGAATTGCCGACGAACCGACCGGCCGACAAGCGCTGTAGCAAGCCGGGGCGCGGACGGCCGGACTGGCCCAACCGTCCCCCTCCCGAAGCGGCTACTGAAATCCGACCTCCCAGCAAGCCGCGTGTTCAGCGGCCGGCTTCTCTACCCTCCAGCTGTAGGCCGAAGCCCCGCGCCTAAAGCCTTCTAAACACCCTGCTCGCTCTGGTTCGTGATGGTCTGGCGTTCGCGGACGATCCAGAGCATACCGGTACCCAGAAGGGACCCTCCGAAATGCCGGAATCGTGGTAAGTGGCCCGAGAGGTGCGGAGGGGCAACGGTCGGCCCGACGCCGCAACCAACCGCCGCCCGACTTCCCTAAAGCCTGCCCTAGCCCGAGACCTCGGAGAGTTCGGCGTACTCGTCGTCCGTGAGTTGGAGCGAGGCCGCGGCGACGTTCTCCTCCAGGTGCCCCACGGAGGAGGTGCCGGGGATCGGGAGCATCACCGGCGAGCGGCGGAGCAGCCAGGCGAGGGCGACCTGCCCGGGGGTGGCGTCGTGGTGGGCGGCGATCTCGTCCACGGGGCCGCCGGGCCGCGAGAGGGAGCCGGAGGCGAGCGGGAACCAGGGGATGAAGGCGATCCCGTCGGCCTCGCACGCCTCCAGCACGTCTTCGGAGCCCCGGTCGGTCAGGTTGTAGCGGTTCTGCACGGAGGAGATTGGGACGATCTGCTGCGCCTGCCGCAACTCGTCGACGCCGACCTCGGAGAGCCCGACGTGGCGGACCTTGCCCTCTTCCCTGAGCTCGGCCATCGCCCCGAGCGACTCCTCGGCCGGCACCTCGGGGTCGATGCGGTGGAGCTGGTAGAGGTCTATAGTCTCCAGCTTGAGCCGCCTGAGGCTGCCCTCGATGGCCTCCCTGATGTGCCCGGGACGGCCGTTCGGCCTCCAGTCCCCCGGCCCGGGGCGAACGAGGCCGGCCTTCGTGGCGATCACCATGTCCTCCGGGTAGGGCGCGAGCGTCTCGCCGATGAGGCGCTCGGAGACCTCGGGGCCGTAGGAGTCGGCGGTGTCTATGAGGTTTACGCCGAGCTCCACGCAGCGGCGGAGAACCCTTTTGGCCTCCTCGGGATTCTCGGGCTCGCCCCAGATGCCTTCGCCCGTGATCCGCATGGCGCCGAAGCCCAGGCGGTTCACCTCGAGCTCCCCGCCGATGGCGAAGGTTCCCGCCTCGGCCGCGTTCTGGGTCGTGTTCCGTTCTGTCATCGTTGGGCCTCCCGTTGCGTCGGATTCCTCCTGGCGGCCAACCCTGCTCGTGGGCCCCGGCCGCGACGCTGAGGGTATCAGGCCGAGCGGGTCCGCCGGTTTTGGGGGTCCAAGGCCCCCACGCCGGGCTTGTGCCTATCTATCTGCGGGGGCTACGGGCGGGGGCTCC
Source organism: Rubrobacteraceae bacterium (assembly GCA_030447045.1). The sequence continues at coordinate 19,043 of JAUJMB010000008.1, forward strand.
CTCTCCGAGGGGTCTTACGGTGCGGGCGCCGGTTCTAGCGGTCCAGCAGCGCGTAGGCGGCGCCCGTGGCGCCGGCGTAGACGAGGTGGTGGAAGGCGTCGATGCCGACCTCCTTCGCGCCCCAGGTCCAGAGAGGCGGCGCGACGCCGAGGGCGGGCAGCATTACCTGTTCGGAGCCCCACACGGCGCCGAAGTGGGCGGCGGTCGCGGCGGTACCCTCGAGGCCGGCCGCGGAGATCAGGCCGCGGGCCGCGCCCCAGCCCGTCCCGTAGCCCCAGTGGACCAGGTTCGAGAAGCGCTCTCTCCCCGCCTCGTCCTTCGGCTCGACGCCGAGGACCTTGCCCGCGGCGTCCGCGGGGGCCGTGCTCGCGGCGCGACCCCGCGCCTTCATCTCCAGCGTGCTCGACACCGTCATCGCGGCGGTGCCGACGGCCCCGGCGAAGAGGCCCTTGCCGACGCTGGATGCTAGATCCCCAACCCTCAAACCGTCTCTCCCATCAGCTACTCGTCGACCTGGTCCTCGCCGCCCTCGACCGGCTCCTGGGGGTGGGCCGACCTCTTCTCCTCGCTCGCCTCGTCGGCGGTCCCGGGGTTGGAGGTGTCTGACGGCTTGTCCGCGCCTGGGGCCTGGACGTCCTCGTCCCCGCCCTCGGCGGGCTCCTGGGGGTGCACCGGCTGTCTCTCTTCGCTCATCCTCTGCTCCTCTCTGTCGTGTTCCCTTGCGTCTTTGCGTCGGCCCTGGTTAGAGGGGCGACGTCCTCTATCCTAACGGAGGGTTATGGCCCGGTGCCCGTGGTCAACGGCGACGTCCCCGACGGGTATCAGGACCAGTTTCTTGCCCAGGAATCCGGCCCGGATCCTGACGTACTGCGCCTCACCGGCGCGGTTGCAGAATATCCGCTGGACGCGACCGAGCGTCTAGCCGAGGGGATCGAGCAGCGCGTAGCCCTCGCACCACCTCGAACCCACGGTCCGGTCCTCGCCGTCCTTCGCCTGGGTTGCCATATTCTGCTCCAAAACTTACCTCCTCAAAGACCGGCTACTACCAAGAGCCTGGGCGATCCCGACCTCTCATCGTGGCCCGTCCGTCCCGCCTCACGACGCCGCGGGCACCACGTCAACCCTCCCCTGCGTGGACCGGAGAAAGCTGACGAAGCGTTCGCGGCTCGTGGTCGTGAGCGGGAGCAGGGTGCCGGCGTCGAGCTCCGGTATGGGGTCGAGCGCGACGAAGCGGTAGCCGGCCCACCGGCCCGAGAGGAGCGCCAGCAGCCCGGCGCCCGAGACGCGCCTCGCGCGCCGGCCGCCGGCCTCGTCCCAGCCCCTCAGGCCCTGGTAGAGGAGCGCCTCTTCCTCGAAGCTGAAAAGCGCCACGGCCCGGCCGAGGTCCGGCAGGTCCACGGCGAGCGGCCTGCGGAAACCCTCCGGGCAGACGACCCAGAACCCGGGCGACACCCGGTCGCTTGTGGCCATAGCTCCCACCCTTCCTGAACACGTTCTGGAAAATTTCACGTAATAGAATCGTATTCTTGTCCGCCGCGCCCCCGATACCATACAACCTTCGGGCCATTTCTCGGCCCGCGGGCGTAGATTTGTGCCGTAGATCACCCCCCGCGGCCCTCCCGCCGCTATCCTGCGCCCCGTGGACCCCACGCGGAGAACCAGGGAAGCAGGAGAGGGAGGCGGTGGCGGGATCAGCGTCGTCATCCCGGCCCTTAACGAGGAGGCCCTCCTCGGAGGCCTGCTCTCGGACCTGGCCGCCCAGAGCAGGCCGCCGGACGAGGTCTTCGTCGTGGACGCGGGCTCGCAGGACGGGACGGTCGCCGTCGCCGAATGCTTCCCGTTCGTGGAGGTCCTGAAGAGCACGCCCCCCGTGGCCGTCGGCAGGAACGCGGGCGGCCGTCGGACGCGCGAGGACGTCGTGGTCTTTCTCGACGCCGACGTCAGGCTGCCCGGCGACTTCCTGGAGAGGTTCGTGGGCGAGTTCCGGCGCCGCGGGTACGACCTCGCCTGCCCCCTGTACTACCCGCACGACTCCACGCGGGCCGTGGAGGCCTTTCACGACCTCTTCAACCTCACGATGCGGGCCACCCAGAGAGTCCGTCCGTCCGGGGCCGGGCCTTGCATCGCCGTGCGGGGCGGGCTCTTCCGCAACAGCGACGGCTTCGACCCCTCCTTCAAGTTCGACGACATAGAGCTGATCCGACGCCTCGCCAAAGGCCGGCGCTTCGGCATCATCCGGGAGAGGGTCCTCGTCTCCGACCGCCGCTTCAGGGAGCAGGGCTTTGCGCGCATGCTGGCCCAGTACGCCTTTATGTCGCTCGCCTTCGCCCTCGGCAAGATCGAGTGGACAAACGGCATGGACTACGACATCGGCAAGCACGAGCAGCCGGGGAACTGAGGGCCGACGAGCGACCTGGACGGCGACTGGCGGGTGGAGCGCACCGGCGGCCTGTTGCCGCCCATGGTGGGCGTGTGGAAGCGCATCGGGGGCGACCGCGGCGAGACCCGCCTCGGGCCGGTGCTGCGCCTCCCCTTAAGGGTCGAGCGCCGCGGGAGCAGGATCTTCCTCGCCTACGAGCCGCCGCTCTCGGCGCTCGTGGACGAAATCTCGCCCGGAGGCCCGGACCTCTGGCGCGGGCGGGCGACGCTCGGCGGGGTGCCCTTCGGGCGGTTCCGTATGGTCAGGATCGGGTACCACGAACCCACGCCACACGAGGACACATCACCCTAGGAGGTAACCATGGCCCGCAAAGAGGGTTTGCAGAGAAAACTCGTCGAGTACGTCGAGTACGTCCACGCCCTGGAGCAGAACATTCTCCTCCAACTCGACTCGCTGATCCTGAACACGGGGGACCCGGAGCTCGTGGGCATCTTCCGGCGCCACAAGGAAGAGACCAGGCGCCAGCAACAGCGGCTGCGCGAGCGCCTCAGGGCGCTCGGGGGGCCGCGGCCGGTCTCGGTCGGCAAGGACCTCGCGGCCATCGCCACCGCCCAGGTCAAGGGCGTGGGCGACGTCCTGCGCTCCGACAAGGCCGTCCAGAACGCCCGCGACGCCTACACCACGGAGCACGTCGAGATTGCCGCGTACGAGATCCTCGAACGCCTCGCCACGCGCGCGGGGGACGAGGAGACGGCCGCCGTCGCCCGCCAGAACCGCGCCGAAGAAGAGGCGATGTCCGAGAGGATAACCGCCAACTGGGACAGGTTCCTCGACCTGACCCTCGCCGAGCAGGGCCTTCGCGTCTGAGGCGCTTTCCGGAAGATCCTACCCCCCGAAAGGCTCGCCGCCAGCTTTCAACGCGCCCCGGCCTTCGGCCTCCGCTTTCGGCCGTCATCGTTCTCTAGCCCTGCTGATGGGCGCTTGCACACGAGGGGATGTCGATGACACCCCGGGGCGTTCGGAGGAATGGGCCGCGGGCCGCCTGCGGCGGTCCGTACCGAGGTTGAACCCCTCCGGGTGCTATCGGCAGAGGTCGAGCGTTGCAAGCTGACGGCTCCTGCCACCAGCCCCAGACGGGGCAACCACCCCCGCGAGTGTACAATGGGCCAAAGTGTGTAATCGATTACTCTGCGCGCGGTCGCGACCACGCACAAGATTGCGCGGGCAGCACCGGGCTCTCGCGGCAGAAGGATACTCGTCGGCAGGCTTCAGACGCGACGACCAGGGAGGGTGATCTTTGCCGGAGAACCAGGGAAACACGCACCCCGTCGTGGTCGGCTCCTCGGCCACGTGCGCCAGCAGCGCCGCCTGGACGCGCGGCACGCCGTGAGCCGCGCGCCGTACGCTCCCGGCGACCTCTCGGAGGCGGCCTCCGAGGTCTTCCGGCTCCTCGGGGAGCGATCGGGGTGGGAAGTCGGTGTCCTCTGGACGGTCGAGAAGGACGCGCTGCGCTGCGGCGGCATCTGGCGCGCGGCGGGCAGGGCGCCGAACGGCTTCGAGGAGGCGTGCCGTGGTTCGGACTTCCGGCGCGGCGCGGGCTTGCCGGGGCGCGTCTGGCGGCTGGGGGAGGCCTGCTGGGTGGAGGACGTGCTCGAGGACGAGGGGTTCCTCCGCAAGGAGGCCGCCGCCGAAGCGGGCCTGCGTTGCGCCCTGGCCCTACCGATCCAGGACGGCGGACGCCTCGTCGGCGTCTTCGAGCTCCTCAAGGGCGAGGTCTCGTCGGCCGAGGACCTGCTGCGGGCGGCGTACCTGTTGGGGAACCGGATCGGCCGGTTCGTCGAGCGCCGGCGGGTCGCGGGCGGGCGCGATATCGCCCGCGAGAGGGAAGCCTGGCAGCAGGCTACCGGCGTCCTGGAGAGCATCAGCGACGCCTTCTTCGCCGTCGACGGGGAGTGGCGCTTTACCTACGTCAACCGCCAGGCCGAGAGATTCTGGGACAGGTCACGCGAGGGGCTGCTGGGTAAGAACGTCTGGGAGGAGTTCCCGTGGGCGGTCGGCTCCGAGGCCCACCGCGCGATCCTCTCCGCGGCCGAGACGGGAGAGACCGTCGGGTACGAGGCTCTCTCCCCCGTTATAGGCACCTGGATCTCGGGCCGCGCCTACCCGTCGTCGGGCGGGGTCTCCGTGTACTTCCATGACATCTCCAAGCGCAAAGAGGCCGAGCAGGAGCGCGAGGAACTCAGGCGCGAGGCCGAAGCGGGGCGCGCGCGCCTGGAGGGAATCCTGCAGCAGATGCCCGGCGGCGTCTTTATAGCCGACCACTCGGGCCAAATCTTCCTCGCCAACGAGGGCGCGGCGCGCATCTACGGGCGCGAGATCCGGTCCGTAGAGGAGAGCGGCCGGTACTCGCTCTCCTACCCGGACCGCGGGCCGATCCCCGAGGAGTATCATCCCCTGGGCCGGGCGCTGGTGGGCGGGACCATCAGCATGGAGAGCTGCGTGGAGCGCCCCGACGGTACGTTCCGCGTCATAAGCTCCAACGCCGCCCCGGTCTTGGACGCCGGGGGCCGCGTCGTGGCGGCTGTCAACGTCTTCCAGGACGTGACGGAGCTCAGGGAGGCCCGGAGGGTGATCGAGGAGAGGGAACGCAGGTACCGCACCCTGACCTCCAACATCCCTGGCGCCGTGTTCCGCTGCGTCCACCGGGACGGGCGCCCGACCATGGAGTTCGTCAGCGGGCGCATCGAGGAGATCACGGGCCGACCCGCCCGGGACTTCGTGGCCGACCGCGCGCTCTCTTATGCCGACGTCATCCACCCGGAGGACCGCCCGAAAAACGAGCGGGAGGTGCGGCGCG
>JAUJMB010000063.1 GCA_030447045.1 Rubrobacteraceae bacterium
TATGCTCCACGATCCCCGGGCCGCCACCTACACCGTCCCGAGCCGTGGGGGCGGAACGTACCCACGAAACCGGGACGATTAGCACGGCCCGGCGGGATACGAGCCGGTTTTATGGGCGAAGCCGCCCCTAGGAGGTCCGTAGCCGCCAGGGACGCAGGCTACGGCGCGTAGGACCCTAGCCCCGTGGTGTCCTCGAGGAGCTGCCTGGCCTCCTCCAGCAAGGCGCCCGGCACCAGCACGTCCCTGGGGCCGGCGGCCAGGAAGTCGGGGGCGTCGAAGCCGCGCGCGCGTTGGATCAGCGCCGGAATACAGGCGTCCTTCAGCACGCCGTCCATCAGCAGCGCCGAGGTCTCGTTGGGGGCCACGGCCACCTTAACCCACCTCTCCTCCATGCCCGCATTCTATCCCAGGCCGTCCCCGCGAAGATGCGGACCGGCGCGAACGTCTCGGTCCGCAAGAGTTCCCAGACGACGGAGACCCGCGGGCCGGGCGGGGTCGTCCGGGGGTTTGCTATAGTTGCGCGAGGAGTTTCGAGGAGAGGGCGGCCCCGATGGAACCACAGCCGAGGCTTGCCCCGCGGCGGGCCCGCGCGGGCTTCTAGGATGGAAAGGGCCGCGGGGGCGGGCTTCGAGAGGGCTTCGGCGAAGGACCTTCTGACGGAGCTGTTCGTCTTCGGGCTCAAGCAGGCGAGGGCCTGCCTGTTTCCGGGGATCTTTATCTCGATCCTGCTGCTCTCCAGCCACGTGCCGCTCTTCGGGCTCGCCCGCTACGACTTTATCTTTGTCGGGGCGGTGCTGGCGCAGGTGGTGCTGGTGGCGTTCGGGATAGAGACGAGGGACGAGGTGCTCACCCTCTGCGCCTTCCACGTGCTAGGCGTCGTGCTAGAGGTCTTCAAGACCAGCCCCGCCATAGCCTCGTGGAGCTACCCCGAGCAGGGCTTCTTCGAGGTCTTCGGCGTCCCGCTCTACAGCGGCTTCATGTACGCCTCCGTGGCGAGCTACATGTGCCAGGCCTGGCGTCTCCTGGACCTGGACCTGAAGAGCTACCCGCCGTACGCGCTCAGCGTGCCCCTGAGCGTCGGCATCTACCTGAACTTCTTCTCCCACCACTTTATTCCAGACCTTCGGTGGGCACTCGCGGCCGGGGTCTTCGTGGTGTTCTTCCGGACGAAGGTGCTGTTCACGGCGACGGGCCGGCGACGGAGCATGCCGCTGGTGGTCTCGTTCGTGTTCATAGGGTTCTTTGTCTGGATCGCGGAGAACCTCTCCACGTACCTCGGGGCGTGGACGTACCCGGGGCAGGCCGGGGGCTGGGAGGTGGTCTCGCTGCAGAAGATCAGCTCCTGGTGCCTGCTCGTGATCGTCTCCTTCGTCATCGTCGCCGACCTGAAACACGCCAGGGCGGAACGCGGGAAGGGTTAGCGCCGGAAGGGAACGCCCGCGCAAGGTGGCCCGGGGCGGTGCCCCCTCACTTCAGAGCCTTAAGGCTTGGAGCCCTTCTTCATATATCTCCTGCGGAGCACGAGCGCGAGGATCACCAGCGCCACGAGGGCCACGACGCTGAAGCCGAAGGATTTCGCGACGGCGAGGAGCTCGCCCCAGTACTGGCCGAAGACGTAGCCGACGAGGGAGTAGGCGACGGCCCAGACGAGGCCGGCCGCCACGTTGTAGGGGACGAACCTGAAGTACCCCATCCTGGTGACGCCGGCGAAGAGGGGGGTCATGCTGCGCAGGCCCGGCCCGAAGCGGCCGACAAAGACGGTCTTGCCCCCGTGGGTCTCGAAGTAGCGCTCGACCTTCTCCAGGCTCTTCTCGTTTATGAGGAAGTGGAGGAGCCGGATCTTGAGGATGCGGTCGATGAGGGGGCGCCCGCCGACCCTGCCGATCCAGTACACCGCGTTGTCCGAGACGAGGGCGCCCGCGAACCCACTGAGCATGACGAGCGGGAGCGCCGCCTGCCCGTTGTTGGCGAAGAACCCGCCCGCGAAGAGGACGATGTCCCCGGAGGCGGGGAGGCCGAAGTTGTCGAGCGCGGCCCCGACAAAGATGACGAGGTAGCCGTGCGCGAGAAGCAGGCCCGTGACGAAATCCAGGACCCCGCTTGGGGAGTTGGGGATGGACTGAAGGAAGTTGAGGATGCTCTCCATGCGACCACCGCGTTATACCACGCCCCGCGACGGGCGGTTGACGCGTGCGGGGCTTGGGTCTATGCTGCCCGCGTAAGTAGACAGGCGGCGGAGGGACGCAGGAAGCCGGTTGGAGTCCGGCGCGGTCCCGCCACTGTAACCGGGGAGCGAGCCCGAAGAGGGGCCACTGTCGGCGTAGAGGCCGACGGGAAGGCCGGGGTTAGCCGAGATCCGGGAGCCAGGAGACTGGCCTTCCGCCCGCGAATTTTCCGGCCGGGGCGAGGACCCCGAGAAGGAGGCAACAATGGATAAGCCGCTCCCCAGGCACCCCTCGCCGACGCTGCCGCTTTGGGGCTGGGCGACCCTGGCGCTCCTGCTGGTCTTCTTGTTCGTGCTCCTCTCCGCCAGCGGGGCCCTGCTCGCGCCGCTTCTCGGGCAGGCCGCGGGCGCCTTCGACTACCTGCACGAGTTCGCCCACGACGGGCGACACCTGCTCGCCGCCCCCTGCCACTAGGAGGGGCGTGGTCTCAACCTACCTGCGCCGCGGCCTGGCCGCTGGGCTGCTCGCCGGCCTCCTGGCGGGCCTCTTCGCCTTGTTTGTCGGGGAGCCCCTGCTCGACCGCGCCATCGCCTTCGAGGAATCCTCCGCCGGCCACGAACACGGGGAAGAGGTCTTCTCCCGCTCCACCCAGAAGGTGGGGCTCTTCTTCGCCACGGGCCTCTTCGGGACGACGGTCGGCGGGATCTTCGGCCTCGTCTTCGCCTTCTTCCGCGGAAGGCTGGCCGTCGAAGGCGACCTCAGGCGCAGCCTCTACCTGACGGCGGCCCTCTTTGCCGGGGCGTTCGCGATCCCCTTCCTCAAGTACCCGGCGAACCCGCCGTCCGTCGGGGACCCCTCGACCATCGGCGCCCGCACCGCCGCGTACTTCACGCTGGTGGCCCTCTCCCTGCTGGCCGTGCTCGCGGCCTGGCTCGCGGCGCGTGGCCTGCGCGAGCGGGGCGTGGAGGCCCCGAGCCGGCGCGCGATGGTGGGCGCCGGGCTCCTGGCCGTGGTGGCTATCCTGTTCCTAATCCTCCCGCCGGCGGCGTCGGCCGGGGGTTTCCCGACAGGTCTGCTCTGGGGTTTCCGCCTCTCGTCGTTCGGGACGCAGCTCGTGTTCTGGGCCGGGCTCGGCGCGCTGTTCGGGCTGCTGTGCGAGCGGGCGAACCGGAGGGGCGGGGCGGCTTGAGGGGGGCGCTGCTGGTCGCCGGCACCCACTCCGACGCCGGCAAGAGCGTGGTTGTGGCGGGCCTCTGCCGCTGGCTGGCGCGGGAGGGGGTAAAGGTCGCGCCGTTCAAGGCGCAGAACATGGCGCTCAACTCGTTCGTGACGCGGGAGGGGGCCGAGATCGGGCGCGCCCAGGCCATGCAAGCCGCGGCGGCGAACGTCGAGCCCGAGGCGGCGATGAACCCCGTGCTGTTGAAACCCTCGGCGGAACGGACCACCCAGGTCGTCGTGCGCGGGAGACCGTGGGCGACGGCCAGCGCGAGGAGCTACGGGGGGATGAAGAGGGAGCTTCTGCCGATAGTCCTCGAGTCGCTGGAGGACCTGCGCTCGCGGTTCGACGTCGTGGTCTGCGAGGGGGCCGGGAGCCCGGCCGAGATCAACCTGAGGCAGAACGACCTCGCCAACATGGGCCTCGCCCGCGCGGCGGGCCTCCCCGTCCTCCTCGTCGGGGACATCGACCGCGGCGGCCTCTTCGCGAGCCTCTACGGCACGCTCGCCCTGCTCTCGCCCGCGGACCAGGCCCACATCGTCGGCTTCCTGGTCAACAAGTTCCGGGGCGACCCCGCGGTCCTGGAGCCCGGGCTGGAGAGGATGACCGCCCTCACCGGACGCCCCTTCTTCGGCACGCTCCCGTTTGTCCGGGGCTTGGGCATCGACGGCGAGGACTCCCTCGCGCTGGACGCGCCGCGCCCCATAAAGCCGCCGGCCGGCCGGGACGCACTGCGCGTGGCCGTGGCGAGGCTCGGGCGCATCAGCAACTTCACGGACTTCGACGCCCTCGCCCACGAGCCCGGCGTCGCCGTGCGCTTCACCGAGTCTCACGAGGAGCTGATCGAAGCCGACCTGGCCGTCCTTCCCGGCACCAAGGCGACCGTGGAGGACCTCGGGCTCCTCCGCTCCCGCGGCCTTGACCGGGCCTTCATCGAGCGCACGCGACGCGGCCTCCCGACGCTCGGCATCTGCGGCGGCTACCAGATGCTCGGAGGGAGGATCCTGGACGGCGTGGAGAGCGCCGCCCCGGAGGTTCCGGGCCTCGGCCTCCTGCCCGTCGAGACGGCCTTCGAGCCGGAGAAGGTCCTCGCCCGGCCCGAGGGGCTGGCGCCGGGGTTCGCCGGCGCGAGCGTCTCGGGGTACGAGATCCACCACGGCCGGACCCGCCTCCTCGACGGCGAACCGCTCTTCGTCACAGAGAACGGAACGGAAGGCTGCCGCGCCGGCGCGACTTTAGGCACCTCCTGGCACGGCGTCCTGGAGTCCGACGCTTTCCGCCGGGCCCTGCTCCTCTGGGTCGCCGCCGAACGCAACCTCGACTGGGAACCCGGCGAAGAGCCCTTCGCCGCCGCCCGCGAGGCGCAGCTGGACAGGCTCGGCGACCTCATAGCCGAGAACGTGGACAGGGAGGCATTGCTGCGCACCGTGGAGGCCGGCGCGCCGGCGGGGCTGCCGGTCGTGAGCGGTCAGCTATCTGCTCCCAGCGGCCAGCAAGCCGCGAACGGAGATAGTTCGCGCACGGAAGCATCCCGGAGAAACGGCGAGGCACCTGCGCCCGAACGGGCAGCGCTAGCGGCGACGGGCACCGACGGCGGGGGGGCGAAAGCTGATGGCTGACAGGCTGACCGCTGATAGCGGAAGAGCGGCGACGCTGCTCCTCCTCACCACCGCCGACACCGAGATCCTGGCCGCCGCCAGGGCCGCCGAACGCCTCCCCGAAGGCTTCCCGGCCGTCCGCTGCGCCAACCCGGTCTCGCTGGAGGACCCGGCGGCCTTCCTTGATGGGGAGCTGCCGGGCGCGCGGGCCGTCATGGTGCGCCTGCTCGGCGGGCGCAGGGCCTGGCCCGAGGGCCTCGAAGACCTGCGGCGGCGCTGCGCAGGGGCGGGCACGCCCCTGCTCCTCTTCGGCGGCGAGGCCGAGCCGGACGCGGAGCTGACGTCCCTCTCCACGGCGCCTTCCGGGACGGTGCTCGAGGCGTTCGAGTACCTGCGCTTGGGCGGCGTGGGGAACACGGAGAACCTCCTCCGCTTCGTCGCCGACACCGTACTTATGGGGGGCTACGGCTTCGAGCCGGCGGCGGCCCTGCCCGAGGTCGGCGTCTACCACCCGCGGCTGCCGGACGGTTCCCCCGTGGAGGATCTGCTGGCGATGCACGATCCGGGGCGGCCGACGATCGGCGTCGTGTTCTACCGGGCGCACTGGATGGGGGGCAACACCGCCTTCGTGGATGCGCTCGTGGGTGCTCTCGAGGAGGCCGGGGCGAACGCGCTTCCGGTCTTCGGGTACTCGCTGCGGGCCGACGCCGACGGGTCCGTGCCGGCGCTGGAGCCGTTGGAGGGCCGGGTGGACTGCCTGGTGACGACCGTGCTCGCCGGCGGCGGCTCGAACGCGGGCGACGCCCGCAAGGAGGGCTCGCCGGAGGAGTGGCTGGAGTGGGAGGTTCCGGCGCTCGCGGGGCTCGGCGTGCCGGTGGTGCAGGGGATCTGCACGACGGGCTCGCGCGAGGCGTGGCTCCACTCTGACGCCGGCCTCTCGCCCCTGGACACCGCCTGGCAGGTCGCCATCCCCGAGTTCGACGGGCGCGTTATCGGGGTCCCCTTCTCCTTCAAGGAGCGCCAGGCCCAGGACTCGCCCGTTGGCGCCCCGCTCACCCTCTACCGCGCCGACCCGGAGCGGACCCGCCGCCTCGCCGGGCTCGCGACCCGCTTCGCCCGCCTGGGCCGCGTCCCGAATCCGGACAAAAAGGTGGCCGTCCTTCTCTCCAACTACCCGACAAAGCACTCCCGCGTCGGCAACGCCGTCGGGCTGGACACCCCCGTGAGCGCCATCAGGCTGCTCTCTGCCATGCGCGGGGCGGGGTACGCCGTGGACGGCGCCCCCGAGGACGGGGACGAGCTGATCCACGCCCTCATCGCCGCCGGCGGCCACGACCTCGAGTTCCTGACCGGCGAACAGTTGGCCGGGGCCGCCGGCCGCCTGGACGCCGAACGCTACGCCGATTGGTTCGCCCGGCTGCCCGAAGGGCTGCGGGGCGAGGTCGAGAGGCACTGGGGCCCGCCGCCCGGCGACCTCTACGTGGACGGCGGCGAGTTCGTCGTGGCCGGGCTCCGTTTCGGGAACGTCTTCGTCGGCATCCAGCCGCCGAGGGGCTTCGGGGAGAACCCCATAGCGATCTACCACGACCCGGACCTCCCGCCGACCCACCACTACCTCGCCGCCTACTGGTGGCTGATCGAGGAGTTCGGCGCCGACGCCGTCGTCCACCTCGGCAAGCACGGCACCCTGGAGTGGCTGCCGGGCAAGTCGCTCGGCCTCTCCCCCTCGTGCGCCCCCGACGCGACGTTGCGCGACGTGCCGCTCTTCTACCCGTTCGTCGTCAACGACCCCGGGGAGGGGACGCAGGCCAAGCGGCGGGCGCACGCGACGGTGGTGGACCACCTGATCCCCCCGATGACCCGCGCCGACACCTACGACGACCTCGCGAAGCTCGAAGGGCTCCTCGACGAGTACTACCAGGTCGAGACCCTCGACCCCTCCAAGCTCCCCGCCATCCGCGTCCGGATCTGGGAGACCCTGCGCGACGCCGAGCTCCACCGCGACCTCGGCGTCGAGGAGCAGCCCGAGGAGTTCGGCGACTTCCTCAACCACGTGGACGGCTACCTCTGCGAGATAAAGGACCTCCCGATCCGCGGCGGCCTCCACGTCCTCGGCGAGACACCGCAAGGCGAACCCCTCCGCCACCTCGTTGCCCAGATACTGCGCATCGGTCCCGGACAAATGTCCGGATTGCGCCGGGCCATCGGGGACGCCTACGGCCTCGACGAGCGGAGCCTGTCGGAGAACGGGGGGACGCGGGCGGAGGCGCCGGCGGCGCTCGTCGGGCGGTTCCCCGGCGTGGTGGCGACGGGGTCTGATCTGATCGAACGCCTCGAAGAGGCCCAACAGGCGCTCTTGCTGGCGATGGAGGAGCGCGGCTGGGATGCCCGGGCGGCCGGGGAGGTCTGCGAAGAGGTCCTGGGCTTCTCCGATGCGGGCGTAGAGCGGTCGCTGCGGTTCGCGGCGGAGGAGGTGGTGCCGCGGCTGATGCGGACGCCGGAGGAGATGGGGAACCTGCTCGGGGGTCTCGGGGGTGGGTACGTGCCGGCCGGGCCGTCAGGCTCGCCGACGCGCGGGCTCGTCAACGTGCTGCCGACGGGGCGCAACTTCTACTCCGTCGACCCGAAGGCGCTGCCGAGCGCGCTCTCGTGGGAGGTTGGCCGGGGTCTGGCGGATGACCTTCTGGGGCGGTACCTGGAAGAGGAGGGGCGGCACCCGGAGACCGTCGGCATCGTCGTGTGGGGGACGGCGGCGATGCGAACCCAGGGCGACGACGTCGCGGAGATACTCGCGCTGCTCGGCGTCAGGCCGGTGTGGAACGAGGAGTCCAGGCGGGTGACGGGGCTCGAGGTCGTCCCGCTGGAGGAGCTCGGGCGGCCGAGGGTAGACGTCACGGTGAGGATCAGCGGCTTCTTCAGGGACGCTTTCCCGAACCTGATCTCCCTCATGGACGAGGCCTTCACCACCGTCGCAAACCTCGACGAGCCGCACGAGATGAACTCTGTCAAGAAGCACGCCGACGAGGAGAGGCGAAACGGGGCCGACGAGCGGCGGGCGACGACCCGCATCTTCGGCTCCAAGCCCGGCGCCTACGGGGCCGGCCTCCTGCCGCTCATGGACGCGCGCAACTGGCGCGACGACGCGGACCTGGCCGAGGTGTACGCCGTCTGGGGCGGCTACGCCTACGGCAAGGGGCTCGACGGGGTCGAGGCGCGGGGGGCGATGGAGGACAACCTCAGGCGAACCGAGGTCGCGGTCAAGAACGTGGACAACCGCGAGCACGACCTCTTCGATTCGGACGACTACTTCCAGTACCACGGCGGCATGATCGCCGCCGTCCGCGCCCTGACCG